>JALSYJ010000190.1 GCA_027071965.1 Robiginitomaculum sp.
ATGCCGTTAATGGGGGCATTGCTCGGAGGCTTTATGAGTGAGATTGCCGACCGGGTAGCTTCCATGTAAGGGGGCGGCGGCTTATGGATATTTCCTCGATATCAACAACCAGTTTCGCTGCGATTTTGGTGTTTGCGCGCATTGGCAGCATGTTGATGTTATTGCCGGGGTTTGGCGAAAGCATGGTTCCCGCACGTCTTAGGCTTGCATTGGCTTTAGTGCTGGCCTTGATGCTGGGCGCAATCCTTGAGCCACGCCTGCCGCCTCCGCCCGAACAGCCGATGGCCTTGTTCGCCCTTGTGGGTGGCGAGGTTCTGATCGGCTTGATGTTTGGTGCCATTGGACGTTTGATGTTAAGCGCCTTGTCCGTAGCCGGACAGGTAATCGGTATGCAGTCCGGTCTCGCCTTTGCGCAAACCTTCGATCCGTCACTGGGAAGTCAGGGCGCGATTTTTTCTACCTTTTTGAATTTAACCGGGGTGGTACTGATTTTTACTACTGGTCTGCATCACATGTTCATCACTGGACTACTGGGTTCATATGAATTGATCGGGCCAGGCGCCATACCATTGCCATCGGATGCAAAAGACCTGGCTACCGACACAGTTGCGCAATCATACCGGCTGGGCATACAGATGGCTTCGCCACTGATTGCATTTGGACTTATTTTTTATCTGGCGCTGGGTGTCTTGTCGCGTTTGATGCCGCAGGTGCAGATTTTCTTCGTAGCCATGCCGTCGAATGTTTTGGTGGGCATTACAATCTTTGCTTTAAGCTTTAGTGCAATGATGGCGGTATGGGTAATGTATATTGAGCGTTATGGGGCCAGTTTGAACTAATGGCCGATGATCAGGACAAGTCACAAAAAACCGAAGCCGCTACTCCGCAAAAACTGCTTGAGGCGCGAAAAAAAGGTGATGTGGCAAAGTCACAGGAAATTCCAAGCTGGCTGCTGCTTGCAACCTCGGTACTGGTGGTTGCGGCTTTTTCCGGGCCGATGATGAGCAGTTTAACCGCGTGGCTGACTACATTTCTGACCAATCCGATTGCTTTGCACATTGATGGCCACAATGTTCAATCCGTGGCCTCAGAAGTTGTGTGGCGTTTGTTTGGGGCCATGGGGTTTATTTTGGGGTTGCTGGTGGTGGCAGCATTTGCCGGTCATGTGATACAAACCGGGTTTTTATGGGCCCCGGATAAGATTCAGCCAAAAATTTCAAAAATATCCCTGATTGAAGGCTTTAAGCGCCTGTTTGGCATGCAAAGCCTGGTCAATTTTGCCAAAGGGATTGGTAAAATGGCTTTGGTCGGACTTGCTGCATTGGCAGTAATGTGGCCGCGCCGCGATATGCTAGCCTCTTTGCCGTATCTGGATTTGTCGGCCCTGCTGCCATTGATCAAGGAATCAGCTATCTTGTTATTGCTGGCCTCAGTATCGGTTTTTGCAATAATTGCGGTAACTGACTACATGTATCAAAAGCATAGTTTTCTGGAGAGGATGCGTATGTCACGCAAAGACTTGCGTGATGAGTTAAAGAACACCGAGGGTGATCAGCATGTACGGGCAAGACTGCGGCAAATTCGTTCCGAGCGCTCCCGGCAACGCATGATGCAGGCGGTTCCTGATGCCACTGTTGTTATCGCCAACCCGACGCACTATGCGGTGGCTTTGAAATATGACCAAAGCCAAGCTCCGGCCCCGGTTTGTGTGGCCAGAGGGGTTGATGACATTGCATTGCGTATTCGTCTGCTTGCCGAGCAAAATGATGTGCCGGTAGTTGAGGATCCACCACTTGCGCGCGCCTTGTATGCAAACTCGGAGCTTGATCATGAAATCCCGGAAGAACATTTTCAGGCTGTGGCCAAGGTGCTTGGCTTCGTATTGTCACGGGGTAAGGGAAAATGAGCGCAAGGGACTTGAGCAAATATACAAACCATGATTCGCTGGGAGCAGATTATCAGACAAGTCAAAATAATGAGGGGGAGCGACCATGAGCCTGACACAGGATAACAAACCAAAGCCTGCATTGTCTGATACATGGAAGCGGGTCTTGTTATATGGATCGGCAGGATCATCAATTTTTGCCTTAAGCGTGGCACTGCTTATGCCTCAAGTCATTGGCCCCGAAGGCTTTATTCTGGCATTTGGAATTGCCGCGGTTCTGGTGGTTGTGCTGTATGGCCTATGGTCAGGTGGTGCCGCGGCCCGTAATTTGTCGCCGTCGGCTATTGAAAAACTGGATACCGATCCACCGTTTGCGCTTTCGGTTCTGGAATCAGATGAAGATGCGTTGCTTGTTTACTCATCGCGGGGAGAGCCGTTTTATGCCAACCGTAAATATCGCCAGCTATTGCAACAGGCAGGGCTTGGCAGCACTTATGGCCGTCCGCCAGCCTTTGACCGTTTGGTGGGCGGGCATCCGGGCTTGTCAGCATTTGCGTTTCGTTTGGCCAAGGCTGGCCGTTCAGGACAAGCCAGACAAGAGCGCCTGCCGGGGTTTGAAATCAATTCGGAAATGCTGGAATTTGATGCCAGCGTATCTCCGCTATCCGGCGGGCAATCCCTTTTACGACTAACCAGAAGAGTGTCTGCCGATAAAGGCTCCGAAGGAGAATATAACCCGGTTTCAGGTACCGCACTGCTTGATGAAGCTCCGATTGGATTTTTTTCCGCCAATGCTGATGGAAAAACCCAATACATGAACGATACCCTGCGCAGTTGGCTTGGAGTTTCACCCAATGCACCCAATCCTGATGCCGAAGACTTTATTGCAGGGGATGCCAAAAGGGTGCTGGGTCAAAAAGGTGCGCCTGAGGATATTGTCAGATCAGAGGTAAAGTTGCGGGCCAGGGATAACATAGAGACCCCGGCGATGATTGTTACAAAGTGGGTGGATCAGGACAGTATTCCCAGCAGTAGCTCGGTGGTTTTTGGCAATGGGCGTATTGCTGCACCTATGGGGGTGGCTCAGGCTTTGGAACCTGCTGGGCGAGGTACCGGCCAGTCACTTGATGAGCTTTTGGATGCTGCACCATTTGGGGTTGCCCGTTTGGATGGTCGCGATGCTGACATTGCCATTATTGAAGATTGTAATCGGGCCCTGGTGCAGATGACCAGCGGCGCAGCAACTCCCGGAACGGCTTTCTTGAAAATATTATCTAGCGAAACAGAAGACCCCAAAACCCGTCTGCTACAGGCAAAGCCGGGCTCTGCAACGCCGACCGAGGTGATGTTGGTCGGAGAGCCGCCCAGGCCGGCTCACCTTTATCTGGCCACTGACAGGGCCGGGCGTGCCTTAGTGTTTTTGATGGATATGACCGGATGGAAAGACCTCGAAACTCAGTTGTTTCAAGCGCAAAAAATGCACGCCATTGGCAAGCTGGCTGGTGGCGTTGCTCATGACTTTAATACCCTGCTGAATGTCATAAGATTAAACTGTGATGAATTGCTAAGCTGTCACCCTATTGGAGATCCTTCATTTGGTGAGTTACAGCAAATAAACCAGACTGTGAATCGTGCAAAATCTCTGGTTAGCCAATTGCTGGCATTTTCTCATCAGCAAACTTCACGTTCCGAGGTTATGGACGTTGCCGAATTCTTGTCCGAAGTCAGTATTTTGCTAAAACAGGTATTGCAGGAAACTGTTACGCTTGAGCTTAAGCATGCGCGTGACAAGTTAAACATTCGTGCCGATCGCAGGCACCTTGAAACCGCTTTGATGAATTTGGCGACAAATGCCAGAGACGCCATGAAGGGCAGGAACAATGCCCGCCTGATCATTCGTACTTCGTCCCATGAAACCATTCCGGCAGAGGTTGCTGCAGATAAAAACCCGCCTGAGGGTAGCTGGGTGGTTATTGAAGTCATCGATACAGGTTCCGGGATGGAAGAGGATGTGCTTGAGAAAATATTTGAGCCGTTTTACACCACCAAACAGGTTGGAAGCGGAACCGGCCTTGGCCTGTCAACAGTGTATGGCATTATAAAGCAATCCGGCGGATATTTACATCCGATCTCTGTTGTTGGTGAGGGGACAAATTTTCAGTTATGGCTTCCGGCTGTGGATGCAAAGACACTAAGCGATACCGAACAGTCAGCAAAAAAGAAGAAAACCAGTATTCCGAAAAAACCTGCTGATATTTCCGGTCGTGGAAAAATCCTGTTTGTGGAGGATGAAGGTGCTTTGCGCAGCATTGCCGCCAAAACTCTGGAAAAACGAGGCTATGAGGTATTGCAGGCTGGCGATGGCGAAGAAGCATTGCAATTGGCCAAGGATCATGCGGGGTCAATAGATCTTATGATCTCGGACGTTATGATGCCAAATATGGATGGGCCAACTATGCTCTCACATGCCCGTGAATATCTTGCTGATGCCAGGATCGTCTTTATTTCAGGTTATGCCGAAGAAGAGTTCTCTGATGTTTTGTCCAAAGAAGAAGACGTAAGCTTCCTTCCAAAGCCGTTCTCACTGGAAGAGCTTGCTACCAAGGTGAAAGGGGAATTAGCTGGCTAGGCTTTTCGGTTCAAAATGCCTAAAATTTGCTTATCCAATCTTTATTTGTCGCATTTTGGCCGCAAAAACCGTCCTCAAGTAACCGATAGGCGATAGGACATAAAAAGAGTCCTCAAGTAGCCGCTAGGCGGTAGGACAGATAAAAGCTTCCCACTTTTGTTAAAAATGCAAATCTTTATCTGTCGCATTTTGGCCGCAAAACCCGTCCTCAAGTAGCCGCTAGGCGGTAGGACAGATAAAAGCTTCCCACTTTTGCTAAAAATGCAAATCTTTATCTGTCGCATTTTTGGCCGCAAAACCGGTTTCCACTTTTGCTAAAAATGCTTTGGAAAACCGTGAATAAAAATAAATGTTCCCATTGTGTTCTTAGAACAAATGGTGTACACGGGTAGAAATTGAGCATTGCCCTGTGGCGCTCACTATGTTGTAAAGGAACTTAAGAGATGGCAAAATCAAGTTTGAAACTGGTAAAGAACGAGGTCGATGTGGATAAACAAAAAGCATTAGAATCTGCATTGAGTCAGATTGACCGGGCATTTGGCAAAGGCTCATTGATGAAACTGGGCCAACGGGAAAATCTGGATGTTGATTCTATTTCCACCGGATCGCTTGGTCTGGATATTGCTCTTGGCGTTGGCGGTCTGCCAAAGGGGCGCATTGTCGAGATCTATGGCCCTGAGTCATCGGGGAAAACATCGCTTACCCTGCATACAATTGCGGAGTGTCAAAAGAGGGGCGGAGTGGCGGCCTTTATTGATACGGAGCACGCGCTGGATCCGGCCTATGCAGCCAAATTAGGCGTGGATATTAATGAGTTGCTTATTTCACAGCCAGACACCGGCGAACAGGCGCTTGAGATTGTTGATACTCTGGTTCGTTCCGGGGCAGTAGATATTGTGGTGGTTGATTCGGTTGCGGCCCTTACCCCGAAGGCTGAGCTGGAAGGTGATATGGGTGACAGCCTGCCCGGTTTGCAGGCCCGCCTTATGAGTCAGGCCATGCGCAAACTAACCGGTACTATTTCACGTTCAGGAACCCTGGTTGTCTTTACCAATCAGATCAGAATGAAAATCGGGGTTATGTTTGGCAGTCCGGAGACTACAACCGGCGGTAATGCGCTTAAGTTTTATTCCTCAGTTCGTCTTGATATTCGTCGCATTGGTGCCATTAAACACCGCGATGAAGTGGTCGGAAACCATACCCGGGTCAAAGTGGTAAAGAACAAGGTTGCAGCACCATTTAGACAGGTGGAATTTGATATCCTTTATGGTGAGGGCATTTCGCAAATGGGTGAATTGCTTGATCTGGGTGTAAAGGCCGGTATCGTTGAAAAATCAGGATCATGGTATTCGTGCAATTCAGAGCGCATCGGACAGGGCCGGGAAAACGCTCGCAAGTTTCTGTTGGATAATCCCGACATGGCCGATGAAATCAGGAACAAGGTTCGCGCTGATGCCGGCCTGATTGCTGAGGAAATGTTATTGGGCGGTTCTGAAAACAGAGATGAAGAGGATGTTGCAGCAGGCTGAATGATCCACTACACACTGGTTTAGACATTTGGGGCGTTCGACCTGGTCGGACGCCCTGTTTGTTTTAATCGTTAACTTTTAGGATCCTGCCCCGGATCAAAATCAGTAATCAGGCAAGTTTAATGCAAAACATGAATGACATCCGCTCTGCTTTTCTTGGTTATTTTGAAAAGAACAATCATCAGATAGTGCCATCAGCACCATTGGTTCCGGATAATGATCCGACCCTGTTATTTACCAATGCCGGCATGGTGCAGTTCAAGGATGTATTCACGGGGGTTGAAACCAGAGACTATGCCACTGCGGCAAGTTCGCAAAAATGTGTAAGAGCAGGCGGCAAGCATAATGATCTGGATAATGTAGGTTATACGGCCCGGCATCACACCTTTTTTGAAATGCTGGGTAATTTTTCCTTTGGTGATTATTTTAAGGAAAAGGCGATTTTTTACGCATGGGATTTTTTAACTCGTGAACTGGCTATTGATGAAGCAAAACTGCTTGTAACCGTATATGCCGAAGATGAAACGGCTGCAGATTTATGGAAAAAGGTCGCCAGCCTTGATGATCGGCGAATTATCCGCATCGCCACAGCGGATAATTTCTGGTCGATGGGTGATACCGGCCCTTGCGGGCCGTGTTCTGAAATTTTTTATGACCATGGGGCAAGTATTCCCGGAGGGCCTCCAGGTTCCGCCGATGAGGATGGCGACCGGTTTGTGGAAATATGGAATCTGGTTTTCATGCAGTTTCAACAATCTGCTGACGGCACAAGAATAAATCTGCCTCGGCCCAGTATTGATACAGGAATGGGGCTGGAACGGATTAGTGCTGTATTGCAAGGAGTGAGTGACAATTATGAAATTGATTTATTCCGTGATTTGATCAGTGCCAGTGAGCAGGTAACTTCCACAAAGGCCAGCGGCGATAACAGGGCCAGCCACCGGGTTATTGCTGATCATTTGCGTTCTTGCTCATTTTTGCTGCTCGATGGCGTGACCCCTTCCAATGAGGGGCGGGGCTATGTGTTGCGGCGGATCATGCGAAGAGCAATGCGCCATGGCAATTTACTGGGCGCAACTTCTCCAATCATGCACCAACTGGTTCCGGCGCTGGTGTCGGCCATGTCGGAGGCCTATCCCGACTTGAGCAAGCGCCAATCAGCTATTGAGGCCAGTTTCCTGCAAGAGGAAGAGAGGTTTTTGCGAACTCTTGATCGCGGATTAAGCCTGCTCAATGAGCAAACAGCCACTATGAAGCCCGGGGCAACACTGCCCGGCGAAATTGCGTTCCGTCTGTATGATACATTCGGGTTTCCCCTGGATCTTACAATGGATGCGTTGCGTCCACGTCAGATAGATGTTGATAGCGCCGGGTTTGCCGCATGTATGCAGGAGCAAAAGAAAAAGGCCCGTGCTGCGTGGAAAGGCTCTGGCGATACCGGATCAAATCAGGTTTGGACTTCATTACTTCGCAAGGTGCCGGAAACTGTTTTTACAGGTTATGAAACATTGGCGGGTGCGGGAAAAGTGCTGGCCATGGTCTCAGACGGTAAACAGATTGAGAAGGCAGGCACCGGGCAATCGGTTGAAATGGCATTGGATAGTACGCCATTTTATGGCGAGTCCGGCGGGCAGGTCGGAGATATCGGAGAGGTTCATTCAAAAAACGGTGTGCTGCAGGTACATAGCACAATCAAGGTTGGTGGGCTTCATATTCTGTGCGGTGAAGTCAGCTCTGGTAGTTTTGAAGTCGGCATGCAGGTTTCGTCCATGGTGGATGCGGTGGCTAGACACAATACCAGGCAAAACCACTCGGCAACTCATCTGCTGCACGCGGCATTACGAAAACAATTAGGTGAGGGGGTTCAGCAAAAAGGCTCTTATGTGGGCCCGGATCGCCTGCGCTTTGATTTTTCATATAATCAACCAGTATCAGCGACTGAACTGGCAGCTATTGAGCGCGAGATAAATGAAGTAATCTGGCAAAACCAGAGCGTTGAAACCAGGCTGATGTCTGCTGATGATGCCATAAAGTCCGGCGCTGTGGCCTTGTTTGGCGAAAAATATGCCGATGAAGTTCGTGTGCTTAGCATGGGAGTTATGCCGGGGCAGCCAAATACAGCATATTCGGTAGAATTATGCGGCGGCACCCACGTCTCGCGCACTGGTGATATCGGCCTGTTTCGCATAACCTCGCAAAGTGCTGTGGCTTCGGGGGTAAGAAGGATTGAGGGAGTAACAGGTGAAGCTGCACGCCAGTCCTACATGGCTGAAACAGCGCTGCTTGAACAGGTGGGCCAGCGGTTAAAATCTCCCCATGCGCAAATTGCAAGCAGGATTGAAAAACTGCTTGCGGAGCGCCAGAAGCTGGAGGCCGAATTGTCAAAAGCCAAAACCGCATTGGCATTTGGCGGATCGGGTAAAGATATTGGAGATGAAAGCGAAACAATCGGAGCAATTGCATTCTCTGGTTCTGTGGTTGATGGCATGTCAGGCAAAAACTTGCGGGAACTCGTGGATAAGGCCAAGTCAAAAATTGGCAGTGGCGTAGTTGCATTTATTGCTGTCAATGATGGCAAGGGATCGGTTTGTATCGGGGTGAGTGATGACTTGACCGACAGGATAAGCGCTGTTGATCTGGTGCGCATTGCGGCTGCAGCTTTGGGTGGCAAAGGCGGTGGTGGGAGGCCTGATCTGGCTCAGGCTGGTGGCCCTGATGGTTCTGCCGCAGAAGATTGCCTAAATGCCATTAAGGAAAAACTGCTGGTAATCCAATAGCGCTGAAACTATAACAGCTTATACTTGTGTTTATCAATAAGTAAACTTTTGCGGGTATGTGTTTGGGGAACATATTTTTCCAAGCCCAGCAAGAGTTTTACATGACTGTTTTATTCCAAAAAACTCCGACTCTGCACAAAAAACTATGCCAGCATGTTACCCCTACCAGAAACGAGAGGTTTTTTGACAAGCATGAGCTGATTGTATCCAAAACCGATCCCAAGGGCCGTATTACTTACGCCAATTCTGTATTTTTGCGTGTGGCGGTTCTTTCACAGGCGCAGATAATAGGGGCCGCGCATAGCATTATACGGCATCCGGATATGCCGCGTGCTGTATTCAAAAAAATGTGGGACAGATTAGCACAGGGTCGAGAAATATTTGCCTATGTTAAGAATATGGCAAGTAATGGTGACTTTTACTGGACGATAGCACATGTAACACCAAGCTGGGATGAACAAGGTATTTTGACAGGCTTCCACTCCAATCGCCGGGTTCCAGCACGAAGTTCAGTCAGTGTTATTGCTGAGCTATATGATAAATTATTAAAAATTGAGTGCGGTGCTCCTTCGCGCAAAGTCGGGCTTGAGAAGTCGGAGCAGGCATTGCGCACAATTCTTCAGGAAAGGGGGATGGAATATGACAAATTTGTCTTTTCTATCTAGCTCCATGGGCTTCATGGTTGCTGGCGGGGCGCTTGGAATAGCAGCATTTGCACTTAGGTTTGGGAGTCTCTGGATCGGGGGTGTGGTACTATTATTAGGTTTAATCGCTCTTGCAATTGCTTTTACTCTTGTTTCAAAAACCAAAGCACGAATACAACATATGAATGATGTGCTGGCAGAAACCGCTGCGGGGGATTTTAATGTCCGGTTGCTAGGAGGCCCAAAAGTTGGCGAAATATCTGTTTTACAGGATCGGATAAACCAGAATCTGGACATTGTTGATGCCTTTGTTCGCGAGTCCACGGCCGCTTTGCATTATGTTTCCGAGGGCAAGTTTTTTCGCCATGTAAGTGAACGTGGTTTGCCCGGCTCCTACGGACGTGGGGCGAGTGAGATCAATCACGCAATAACTTTTATGGATGAAAAATTTAGCCAGTTCAGAGATCTGACCTGCGAGTTTGAGCAAAACATATTGCAGGTCGAAGAAATGGTTCATGAATCTTCGCTAAGCGTTGGCAAAATAGCGCAGAACATGTCCAAAATGGTGGAATCTTCGGAAAATCAGACAAGGCAAATCAATCAGACCGCCAATGAAACCTCTGAGGATGTATCAGCCGTAGCAGCCGCTGCAGGAGAATTATCCTCTGCTGTTAATGAGATCGGGCAGCAGTCCAGCTTGTCGGCGCAAACCAATCAAAGGGCGGTGTCCCAGGCAAAGCGCAGTGCTGAAACAGTTGAAAAATTACAGGTTTCAGCAACGGAGATCGGGGACATATTGGGCATTATTCAAAAAATTGCTGATCAGACGAACTTATTGGCACTAAATGCCACTATTGAAGCCTCCAGAGCCGGCGAGGCCGGGCGCGGGTTTTCGGTTGTGGCTGACGAAGTAAAGGGCCTGGCTATGCAAACCTCCGAAGCCACCCAAACCATTTCCAATAAAATCCTGCATATACAAGATCAGACTGAACAGGCTGTGAAAGCTATTTCAGAGTTTTCCAGCGATGTTCATACACTAAATGAAATATCCAGCGTAATAGCGGCGGCAGTAGAACAGCAAGATGCGGCAACGCAGGAAATCAGACGCAATATGGATCATGCTGCCGATGGCTCGCAAACCGTTTCAAAGCAAATCGGAGACATTACAGATGCTTTCAAAACCACTGGTGAGGCTTCGGTCGAGTTGTTGCAGGCATCAGAAACCCTGCAGGTACAGGCAAGCTCCTTGAATAAGGAGGTTACGGAATATTTGTCTGCGGCCCGAAAAGCTGTTTAGGGCTGGGTTTGCCTTGGGTGATTTTAAGTTTTTGCCATGGCCAAATCCAGGTTATCAGCCACTTTTTCAAGAAACTGCGTTGTGGTTAGCCATCCTTGCCTGTCGCCAACCAGTAATGCCAGATCCTTTGTCATGAAGCCGCTTTCAACGGTTTGGATCACAACCTGTTCCAGTTTTTCGGCAAAATCTGTAACTTCTGGTGTTTCATCCAGTGTTCCGCGGTGCGCCAATGCCCGGCTCCAGGCAAAAATGGACGCGATGGAGTTGGTTGATGTGGCTTCACCGCGCTGATGGGCGCGATAATGGCGGGTTACGGTTCCGTGGGCAGCTTCGCTTTCCAGAGTTCGGCCATCGGGTGTCATAAGAACCGAGGTCATAAGTCCAAGGGAGCCAAAGCCTTGCGCCACTGTATCTGATTGTACATCACCATCATAATTTTTGCAGGCCCAGACAAATCCGCCAGCCCATTTCATCGCACAGGCAACCATGTCGTCAATCAGGCGGTGTTCGTAAACAATACCTTCAGCGTCAAATTTTTCCTTGAACTCAGATTCAAAAATGGACATGAAAATATCCTTGAAACGCCCGTCATAGGCTTTCAGAATTGTGTTTTTTGTGGACAAATAAAGTGGCCATTTGCGTTTAAGGGCGTAGTTCATGCTGGCTCTGGCAAAGTCGCTGATGGATTTGTCCAGATTATACATGCCCATGGCAACCCCGGGGCCGTCAAAGTCAAATACTTCTTCTTCTATAGTTTGATCGCCGTCTTCTGATTGCCATTTAATGCTGAGCTTGCCTTTGCCCGGTACTACAAAATTACTGGCCTTGTATTGATCTCCATAGG
>JALSYJ010000191.1 GCA_027071965.1 Robiginitomaculum sp.
GCTTTGCTCCAACTTTCGAGCCAGGCCTAACCCAACGCCAATGCCCGACATGCCACCTTGAACGCCGTTGCTATGGAAATGCTTATAGGCCAGATGTTGACTGCCACCATGTCCGCCACAGACGCCGCCTTCCCGGCCCATTACCTCTGCCACCAGACCTGTAAATTCACCGGAATAGGTAAGAAAGTGCCCATGGTTACGATGATTGGAAAGCACAACATCATCTGGATGATTGAGAGCCCGTACAACCGACATCTGGCACAGCTCCTGTCCAAGGCAGGTATGCGTAGTGCCCGATACCAGCCCTCGGCCAAACTGGGTGAGGATGAGCTGCTCAGTGCGCCGAATCAGATCGCCATAGGCATAAAGACTTTCCGGCTCCAGGCTGATTATTGGTCTGCCTGCCGCATCCATTTCAAAACCGGGTATCTTATTCAAACAACCCTCCTGGGATCTTTAATTAATGGGGTATAAATTCATAACATCAGAGCACACCCCATTGGCCAACGGGTGTGTTTACGATTGGTTCTGTGCAGCGATAATCTCAAAATGTTATATTCAAGTCAAAGAAAGAAAAGGAATAAAAAAAGATGCCTATGCCGGCCTTGATGCCAATACAAGATATTGACTTAAAAGAGTTCTGTGAGTTTTTGCATAAAAACCTTAACCCGCAAATTACTGATGACGACTGGGTGAGGGCTTTTCGCATCCGCTGGATTGATGACAAACCCAATAACGGATTTCTGTTACGTGACGACGAAGGGCAGATTGTGGGCGGAATTGGCGCTATCTATTCCCAGCAGATCATCCACAATAAAGAAGAACGTTTTTGCAATATCACCAGCTGGTGTGTCCTGGAGGAGTATCGCTCCCAGAGCATGCGCCTGGCAATGGCAGTGATTTTGCAGCCAGGTTATCACTTTACAGATCTAACTCCTACCGCAGTCGTGGCCAAATCCTTGCAGTTTTTGAAGTTCAAGCCCCTAAACTCTGACAGGACGGTTATATTCAACCTGCCGTGGCCTCTATTTGGCCTTAATAACGTTCGTATAATTACAGACCATAACCAAATCGATAAGGTTTTGCCGGATAATGCCGCCAAGGTCTTCCGTGATAACCGTGGCTTCCCCTGGCTACAATACGTCGCTGTCGGACGACCGGGTGCATACTGCCTTGTAATATTCAAAAAAGGTGTGCTTAAGAAACTACCGTGCGCCAATATCATCAGCCTGAGCGATCCAGAATTATTTCTCCAGTATCAGCGAACCTTGGGAAACTATCTGTTATTCAGATTTGGTATGGTAACGACCTTCGTGGAGTCACGCTTTCTTACTGTTGTGCCCCATTTTTCAGTCCGGTTAAGCGGCTATATCGAGAAGATGTATCACAGCGACACGTTGAAGGATTCCGACATTACCAATCTTTACTCGGAGCTGGTTTGTCTCAATGTATAGAGAGCTCATCCATCTACCCCTGGATATCCGGCCCATTCTAACGGTCGTCATTCATACGGAAGAAGAATTCGACTGGAGCAGTGATTTTGACCGGAACGAAGTAGGTGTCGAGCATATTAAATACATAGATTCCGTTCAGAATCTTTTTGATAAATACAAAATAAAACCAACCTATGTGGTTGGTTACCCGATTGCATCCCAGAAAGCAGCTTTCGAGCCACTTAAGGCCTATGCTGATTCCGGTCGGGCGGAAATTGGCGCCCATCTTCACCCCTGGGTCTCGCCTCCCTATGAAGAAGAGGTCAACCCATACAACTCCTATCCAGGAAACCTGCCCCGTGAACTTGAATTTAATAAATTGGCTCAGCTAACGGGGAAAATCCAGGAGTCATTTGGCATAACACCCAAAAGTTATCTTGCGGGACGCTACGGTTTTGGACCAAACACTGCCTCTATTCTTCAGGAATTGGGCTATGAAGTAGATATAAGCCCGGCACCCCCCATTGACTTCAGAGATGACGGCGGCCCCAATTATTCCAGCTACTCCAGCCATCCATTTTGGATTGACAAACAACACCAGCTACTCGTCCTGCCTGGAACCGGCGCATATACCGGATTGCTGCATAAGGGGGGGCACAGAATATTTAGAATAACTTCACACCCACTGCTTCGCCGGGCTCGCTTGCCCGGGATTATGTCCAGACTGCAGCTATTTGAGCGCCTGCGCCTATCACCGGAAGGTTATACGCAAAATGAGATGCGCAGGCTTAGCAGAGCATTGCTTGCCAGCGGGCTTCGCCATTTTGTTTTCAGCTTCCATTCGCCATCGGTAATGCCTGGCTGCACGCCATATGTGCAAAACAGCAGCGATTTAAATAATTTTATTCTAGCCTGCGAACAATACTTCGATTTTTTTATCAATACTCTAAATGGCGTCAGCATGACTGCCATTGAGTTCAAGCAACACCTCAAGACACTAAATAAAACATGGACACGCAACAGCTTTTGACTAAAGTCCTTCGGCATTAACACAATAAAAGAGTCAGCACTATGGATCAAACCCCACCGCGTGTCTCGGTAGTCATTCCGGCATATAACAGGCCCGCAATGCTCATGGAAGGGCTAAAGAGTCTTATGGCGCAGACAGTGGACTGTTGGGAAGTCATCATCATCGATGACGCCTCTAACCCCCCCATACCTGAGGATGAAGTTCATCAATGCACTGGCGGCCATGCCCGCCTGATTCGCAACGAATCTTCTCAAGGCGGTGCTAAGGGAAAAACAAGTGGGGCATTAGCTGGACACGGGAAAATCCTGGCATTTCTGGATGACGATGATTTATATGCGCCTACCTATCTTGAACGCGCATTGCACGTACTGGATACCAACCCGGATATCCAGGTTGTGTTTATGGGAGTATCGTGGTTTGGCTCCTCTGCAAAATGGGGGGACACCGCCTACCAAGAGGCAATGGGAAAATTACTAAATGATGCGCAAGGCGCCGAAATCGAACAGGGCGTTATAAAGT
>JALSYJ010000192.1 GCA_027071965.1 Robiginitomaculum sp.
GAGTGGTGCTGCCGCGAGTATTAAGCGTGGAAGAAATTGCTGCCATTAACCGCGAAATAGACACGGAAACAGAAGTTTTTGTATTTGGCGGTCTTTGTGTAATGGAAGAGGGCCGATGTTCCTTATCCTCCTATGCAACCGGTCAATCACCCAATATGAACGGGGTCTGCTCCCCGGCCAGTCATGTGGTGTATGAGCAAAAAGGCACTGCCATGGTCTCCAAGCTGGGGGGCTTTACCATTGATATGGCTGAACAGGACACTCCAGCGCCCTATCCTACCTTATGCAAGGGCTGTTTTCGTGTTGACGATCGTACTGGGCCGGTATTTGAGGATCCCACAAGTTTAAATGCTGCCAGTTTAATCCCGCAATTGGCCAAGGCCGGAGTAACTGCCCTTAAAATCGAAGGTCGGCAGCGCAGCAGGGCTTATGTAACGGCGGTGGTGCGCAGTTTTCGCAAGGCAGTAGAGGCATGCGCCGAAGATAAAGCAATAGAATCAGGAATACTGGCTAATCTAAGCGAGGGACAGGAGAATACTCTTGGTGCATATAAAAAGACTTGGCGTTAGAGCATTTTTAGCAAAAGTGGGAACCGGTTTTGCGACCAAAAATGCGACAGATAAAGATTTAGCATTTTTAGCAAAAGTGGGAAGCTCTTTTAATGTCCTATCGCCTAGCGGCTACTTGAGGACGGGTATATGTCCTACCGCTTCGCTACTTGAGGAGTCTTTTGTGTCCTATCGCTTCGCTACTTGAGCGCGGGTTTGCGGCCAAAAATGCGACAGACAAACGTTTAGGCAAATTTTAAGTTCATTTTGAACCGGAAAAACTTTAGGAGGCTTGTGGACAAATATGATGAAACTTACTCTTGGCCCGGTTTTATTTCACTGGACAGCAGATATATGGCAGGATTTTTACGCCCGTATTGCCGATGAGGCTCCGGTGGATCGTGTGGTATTAGGCGAAGTGGTCTGCTCCAAGCGCCTGCCGTTTTATGAAACACTTATCGAAGATGTTGCCGAACGCTTACAGCGCGCAGGTAAAGAGGTTGTTCTGGCATCTTTAGCACTTACCACATCGCCAAGAGAGCGAAAGATGCTGGCTGGTTTGGCCGCTTCAGGTTTCACCACCGAGTTGAATGATCTGACCCTATTGCACTATCTTGAACCGGATCAGAAATTTACCGTAGGCCCTTTGGTTAATGTTTATAATGCCCAATCGCTTAACTGGCTGATCGCCAAAGGTGCAAGCGATATATGCCTGCCGCCGGAACTGCCGATTGCAACCGTAAAGACACTGGCAGCACATGGTTCTGCCCAAAATACCCGTATTGAGGTCTGGGGTTATGGCCGGGTGCCATTGGCGATCTCCGGACGTTGCACCCATGCTCGCTTGGCAGCAAAATCCAAAGATTCATGTCAATTCGTTTGCGAGAATGATATGGATGGTTTGGCTGTCGATACTCTGGATGATCAAAAATTCCTGGCAGTAAACGGCGTGCAGACCCTGTCCGGCAGCCGGGCTAATCTGGTTGGAGATGTGCGTAACCTGTCTGCTGCCAGCATAAGCTCGCTGCGCTTGTCACCCCATAGTGAGGACATGGTGCATGTGGCAAAAACGTTTCGTGCAGTTTGCGATCATCATATAACGGAACAAGAGGCTCTGGCACAGCTCATTGAGCAGGCTCCGGGCCTGCACTATTGTAACGGTTTCTTGTTTGGACAGGCTGGCGCTGACTGGAGCCATGCCGGGTGATTATTTGCACCAGAGAGTTGCCCAAATAACAGAGCCATAAACCCCGAAGCCAAACAGCTAGGCGATAGGACACAAAAAGAGCTTCCCACTTTTGCTAAAAATGCTAAATCTTTATCTGTCGCATTTTTGGCCGCAAAACTGTCCTCAAGTAGCGAAGCGGTAGGACACAAAAAAACCTTCCCACTTTTGCTAAAAATGCAAATCCTGTTTATCGCATTTTTGAACCGCAAAACCGGTGCCCACTTTTGCTAAAAATGCAAATCCTGTTTATCGCATTTTTGAACCGCAAAACCGGTGCCCACTTTTGCTAAAAATGCTCTAGCCTGCCCCAGGGTCACTCCAATAGGAAACACACGGGATTTTTGAGTGATCGCAGCGGCTTGAGTATTTGCGGGCAATCTGTGAAACCTCGTCCATCAGGCCCTGTTCCAGAGTGATGGGCTTTAGACCCAATCCAAGCAAGCGGCTATTTTCAACCAATAAATCATTTTCGGCATCTTCGTTGCGCGGATTTTTGACATTAGCAATTTTAGCACCGGTTTTTTCAGCAATCATATGTGCAAGATCACGCACTCTGTGCGTTTCGGTCATCTGGTTATATATACAAACCCTCTCGCCTTTTTGCGGCGGGTTTTCTACTGCCAGTTCAATGCACTGCACTGTGTCCTGCAGGTGAATGAATGCGCGGGTCTGGCCACCAGTGCCATGAACCGTAAGCGGATAGCCAACTGCTGCCTGCATTAAAAAGCGGTTTAGAACTGTTCCGTAATCACCATCATAATCAAAACGGTTGATAAGGCGTTCGTCCTTGCGGGTCTGAGATGTCTGGGTGCCCCAGACTATTCCCTGATGAAGGTCTGTGATTCTGATTTTGTCATTCTTGTTGTAAAAAGCAAAAAACAACTGATCCTGGGTCTTGGTCATATGATAGATAGAGCCGGGATTGGCCGGATAGAGAATTTCCTGCTCCACCAGATTTCCCTGTTCGTCTTCTATTTTTACGGATAAATAGCCTTCGGGAATTTTAGCCCCTGCGGTGCCATATCCATATACGCCCATAGTGCCCAGATGAACCAGATGCGCGTCAATTTCAGATTCCACAATCGCAGCCAGCACATTATTGGTGGCATTTAAATTATTATCTACCGTATATCGCTTATGCCAAGCAGATTTCATTGAATAAGGCGCTGCACGCTGTTCGGCAAAATGCACAATACTGTGTGGTTTCAACTCACGCAGGACAGCAAGCAAGGCTCCGTATTCTTTGGCTACATCCAGACGGATAAAGGAAATAGTTTTGCCTGATACTTCCTGCCAGACTTTAATGCGTTCATTCATTGGCCGGATAGGGGTCAGCGAATCCACCTCCAGCTCATTGTCAATATTACGTCTGGACAGATTGTCGATAATGGTAACGTCATGGCCTTTTTCTGACAGATGCAGGGCACTTGGCCAGCCACAAAATCCATCACCACCCAGGATCAGTACGCGCATATGTTTTTTGGCCCGCAGGCCATCCTCTGTTACTGATTTTGCCGTAACGCTGTTACGAGAATATTACGGGCATCTTCACCCAGATCTTTATGATCAAGAGCAAAATGAGCAATGGCCCGTAAGTAGCCCAGCCTATCACCGCAATCAAAATCCACACCGTGATATTTTAACGCAGTAAATGGCTGGGACTTCATCATTCTTGCCATGGCATCGGTGAGCTGTATTTCACCACCAGCGCCGGATTGCTGATCGGCAAGCAGATCAAAAATTTCTGGTTGCAGAATATATCGCCCCGTGATTTTCAAATTTGAAGGCGCACTGTCAATTGCCGGTTTTTCCACCATGCCCCGGATTTTGTATAAATTACCGTCCTGTGTCACGGGGTCAATTATTCCGTATTTGTTTACATCTCTCTCTGGCACCTCATCAACAGCGATGATATTGCCTCCGGTTTTGGCAAAGGCTTCTGTCATTTGCGCCAAGGCACCTGGCTTGCCCTTTATAAGAACATCAGGAAGCAATACCGCAAATGGTTCGTCGCCTATAATATCTCTGGCGCACCATATGGCATGGCCCAGCCCAAAGGGGGATTGCTGGCGCACAAAACTCATCGAGCCAGCTTTGGGCAGATGCTGCTGAAGATCCGCAAGCACGGCAGTCTTGTTTTTGTGCTGCAGGCTTGTTTCCAATTCAAAGGCAATGTCAAAGTGATCCTCAATTGCGCCTTTGCCCCGCCCGGTAATAAAAACAATATGTTCTATACCGGCATCCCATGCCTCTTCTACCACATAATCAATGGCCGGGCGATCCATTACCGGCAGCATTTCCTTAGGAATTGATTTGGTTGCAGGCAACACCCTTGTGCCCAGACCTGCTACAGGAAGAACTGCTTTTTTGATTTTGTTCATCGGTGAAACCCGTCAGTAAAGTATTTCATTTGCATTTAAAGCGCTTGTGTGCTTGTGGCAACAATACATTATAAATCAGAAGACAGGATACTGATCCCATATCATGGGAAGAAAATAGTCCTGCAATTTGGGAAAGGCACATGAAGCACATTAAATTTGGAACTGATGGAGTACGTGGAAAAACCGGAAGGCCGCCAATTGACGAGCAAACCATGGTCCGCATTGGCTATGCTGCCGGCAAAACTTTGGCACAAGCAGGCACTGCCCTGATTGGCCGCGACAGCAGGGCATCTGGAACCATTTTGGAAGCAGCAATTGCCAAAGGGCTTATTATGGCCGGTGCAAAAGTAGAAGTTGCAGGGGTGGTTCCTACGGCTGCGGTATCATTGGCTGTTCAATCTACCAGCGCCAGCATGGGCGTAATGATTACAGCCTCACACAATCCGGCATCTGATAATGGGGTCAAACTGTTTTCAGCAAATGGCGGCAAAATTTCCGATAGTGATCAGACAAAAATCGAAGACATATTAAACGATGCAATGGCCATCAGCGGCAAACCAGCGCCATTTGACCAGGGGGCTGCCTTTACCGATACCGTTGCTGATATTTATCGTAGCAAGATACGTCAATTCACATCAAACAAGCCGCTTGCGGGATTAAAACTGGTTGTTGATTGCGCCAATGGCTCGGCATCATCGCTGGCGCCGGAATTACTGAATGAAGCCGGGGCTGATGTGATCGCAATTCATCATAAACCCGATGGCAATAACATTAACGAAAATTGTGGCTCTTCCTATACGCAAAATCTGTGCAGGGAAGTTGTCACCCAAAAAGCTGATGTGGGCATAGCTTTTGATGGCGATGCTGATCGGGTAATCTTGGTGGATGAGCTTGGCGGATTGATTGATGGGGATCATATTCTTGCCCGACTGGCAAACGACTGGCACAACGCCGGAAAACTGCGCGCCGGGTGTGTGATTGCTACAGTGATGTCAAATATGGCGCTGGAGAAGTATTTATCTGCAATCGGGGTGCGTCTGGAGCGTGTTGCCGTTGGGGATAGGCATGTGGCAGCTCGAATGAAGGAGCTGGATGCAAATTTAGGCGGTGAACAATCCGGACACATAATGTTGCCTGATTTGCTGGCTTCGGGCGATGGCCTGCTGGCCGGTTTATTGCTATTGCTGTCTTTGGCAAAATCAACAAAGCAAGCCAGCCAGCACTTAAAACCATTTGTTCCCAATCCGCAGCTATTGCGCAATGTTTCCTTTAGTGGCGGCAGGCCGCTTGAAAATCACCTGGTAAAAACAGCAATTGAACAGCAACAGCAAAGTTTAGGAGATACAGGGAGGCTATTGGTGCGAGCATCGGGCACCGAGCCATTAATTCGCATTATGGCCGAGGCACAAACCGAAGAACAGGCAAATCAGGCGATTACGAAAATCGCAGAGGCTATTGCAAAAACAGGTTAGCTGTTTGATCCCAGTGCGTAGTGAGTTTGATTGATATTGAATGGTTTTGGCTCTTTTGCCCAGGTTTTGCAGATGTATTCGTAGGGCGTTAGGATATATAAAGATTCCCTCAAATAGCGAGGCTTGCCGTCGCGGTAGCGCAGTAAAGAGCTTCCCACTTTTGCTAAAAATGCTCTGAATCTTTACTTGCTAGGATAGTAACTTCAGGTCATGGTGCTTCTGTAAATCAGCGGGGTGGCAGGTGAAGAAGTTCAGATTCTGGACAGCAAGCAGTGTAGTAATTGCCAATATGGTTGGCACCGGGGTTTTTACTTCACTTGGGTATCAGCTTGTCGATAT
Organism: Robiginitomaculum sp.; assembly: GCA_027071965.1. Taxonomy (GTDB): domain Bacteria; phylum Pseudomonadota; class Alphaproteobacteria; order Caulobacterales; family Maricaulaceae; genus Robiginitomaculum_B. The sequence goes on from JALSYJ010000192.1 coordinate 5,969, forward strand.
CCGCTCGATCTTCGTGTTATTACTGTTGTGGGTGGTAGGCGGCATTGTGGCCCTGTGCGGGGCAATGAGTTATGCGGAATTAGGCTCAGCCCTGCCTCGTTCCGGTGGCGAATATAATTTTTTGTCTAAAATTTATCATCCGGCCGCCGGTTTTATCTCAGGCTGGAATGCGGCACTGATTGGGTTTGCAGCGCCAACCGCTCTGGCCGCCATTACCTTTGGCACATATCTGGTTAGCATAATGCCCGGAATTGACCCAGGAGACTGGCAGGTAAAGGCACTGGCGATTGCTCTGGTGCTTGGCTTAAGTGTGATCCACTCCAGCAGTCACAGCAATTCTGGCGGAACCCAGATAATTTTTACTGCGATAAAGGTGGTGCTGATAGTTTTGTTTTGTGCATCGGCTTTGATATTTGCTCCTGTTGTGCAGGATATCTCGCTGCTTCCGGTTGCAAGTGACAGCAAGTTAGTGTTTGGCGGAGCATTTGCAGTATCGCTGATTTATGTATCTTATGCCTATACTGGATGGAACGCTGCCACCTATTTGAGCGGTGAGATCAAAGACCCGCAGAAAAACCTGCCCAAAATTTTGTTTACCGGAACCGTGCTGGTGATGTTTTTATATCTGGCGCTAAACTTCATGTTCCTGAAAGTCACCCCGATGGAAGCCATGGTCGGAAAGCTGGAAATTGGCTATATTGTCGCTCAATATGCCTTTGGTGATGTGGGTGCAAGGTTTATCGGTGCCGCTTTGGCGCTATTGCTGATATCTACTGTAAGCGCGATGATTTTGGCTGGGCCACGGGTGCTGCAGGTGATCGGCGAAGATTTTTTTGTTTTGCGCAAGCTAGCCAGTACCAATGCTGATGGCATTCCTGCCACTGCAATCTGGTTTCAGTCAGCCTTGAGCATATTGTTTATTATAACTTCAAGCTTTGAAAGTATTTTGGTGTTTTCAGGAGCCTTGCTGGCGCTAAACAGTTTTGTGGCTGTGCTTGGATTATTTGTATTGCGCTGGCGGCAGCCGGATTTACCACGGCCCTATCGGGTATTTGCCTATCCGTTTACGCCGCTTGTATTTCTTACCCTTACTGGATTTACATTGATCTATGTTGCCAAAACCCGGCCTGCTGAGGCCATGTTTGCCGCAGGAGTGATCATATCTGGACTGCTTGCATATATTTTGACAAAAACAAGAACCAGCCAATGAGGTTTAAGGCCCGCTAATCACCTTCGCCGGGTTTTTCGGAGAAGAATTTTTCAAATTTTCCCGTAACATTGGCCATGTCATCAGCATCGGCAGGTGCCGGCTTCATCATGGTGATATTTGGCCATATTTCTGCATATTTTGTATTGATCTGCAGCCATTTGCCATCGGGATCATCCTCGGTATCGGCTTTGATTGCCTCTACCGGGCATTCCGGTTCGCAAACTCCGCAATCAATGCACTCATCGGGGTGAATGACCAAAAAGTTTTCGCCTTCATAAAAGCAATCAACCGGACAGACTTCCACGCAATCAGTATATTTGCAGCGCACACAGGCATCAGTAACAATATAGGTCATAGGCCAAATTTTCTGCTGAACACAAACGTGCACAGCTTTTGGGAAATACTTGCCCTGCCGTCAAGTGTCTTGTCTGCGATCCTTTGCATCGCGCTTGGCTGCGGCGCGTTCATGATCGGTAACAGCAAGCAAGGAAGAAACCCGGCGGATCAGTGCGTCCTCAAACGGGCTTTCTTCGCCATCGGCAAGGGTCACATCCCATAAATGGCCAACCAGCGCCACGCGCTCTGCCTTGGGCATCTGTTTTTTTACCACTATGGTAAAGGCGTAATGATCTACGGCCATGTCCGCTCTTTGTTCGGCATTTTCAAGCAGTATCGCTGCAGCTTCATCATCAAGACCGAAGCTCTGTTTAATAACAAGGAGTATTTTTTCCTGTTCAATGTCGGCATAAATCCCGTCAGCCAGAGCTGTTTCAACCAATAATGCAATGGCGCATTCTCTGGCCTCTTGCTCAGAATCGATTGCTTTTTCCTTTGGTTTTGCCCCAAACAAGCTGCCAAATTTCTTGAGCATATTAAACTCCTGACCCTGATTTTAAGGTTTATCCAGTTTCAAATCCTGTAATACCGCAAAAGGACTATCTGGATCAATTTTCTTTTGTGCAGGCATTTTGGTTTTTTTGTTGCCAGTATTGCCATTAATTTTGGCATTACTGTTTTTTGAGTTAGATTTAACACCCTGTCTACGGGTTTTTTCCCTGATTTTTTTGTAGCCCTTACTTTGCCACATACATGCCAGTTCATCAACTTCGCCGTCATCATCGCGGACAATCTTTGTCTTCTTATAGCCCAAAGAAGAAAGCACTCCTGCAAGTTCCGGCTTGCTGCACCCCAATAATGCAACCATTTCCAGTGTGGGCTGGAACTGGCCGTCCTTTGATTCTGTGCGGGCATTTCTGATCTCGCTACCAACTCGCTCCAGCATATCAAGGCGGATAAGCCGATCTCCACATTTACGCAGCCCAACTGCACAAAGCGCGGCATTTCCTGGATGGTTGTCAGATTTTATCGAGGTAAGCCCAGGAGGTGCAAAAAACGGCTCTTTATTGCCAGAGGGCCCAAAAGCAAGCAATAGCGCCAGTATTTTGGCAGGGGCCGGACGAAGCAGAGCCGGGAAAAACAAGGAAAACTCGCCAAATCGTAAGCCAATAGCCCTTAATTCTGTGCGCTGTTCCTGATTTATTGCTTTTACTTCACTGGCAATGATGCGCCGGTCAATGGCGCCCAAATGCTCTACCAGACGATATGCCAACCCGCGAATGGCCGTATCCAGCGTCCCGGCTTGCACCTGTTTGTTCAGTTCAAGTAATGGTGATAAATGCTTTTGTAATTCAGCACGCAGCCAGTTTTCAATTCGTTCCTTAACCGGTTGCAGTGAAGCCTCATCACTTTGGCTTAAAATGTCAAACGAAGGCGATAAAACACTATTGCCGGCGCTAAGGACTGCAACCGGATTATTTTGCCACAGGATTTGCCCCTTCTCATCAAGGGCAAAGTCATCATCCTTGCTATTTATCAGGTTTTGCATCTGTTTTTCTGTTTCGCCTTGCAAGATGTTTTTCACCAATTTCATTACTGTTTTATCCGTCTGATGGCTAAGCCCATCTGCCGGTACAAATGATATTCCTTTTAATTCCCCGATTATATGTCCATCAAGACTGACACTTCCCGTAACGGACAGTTTGGGAAGCATTGATTGCTCTTTGCGTAATGTTCGTAACAGAACCGAGGTTCTCTTGTCTACAAATCTGGCCATTAATTGCTGGTGCAGGGCATCAGATAGACGTGCTTCAATTTCGGCACATTGCCTCTGCCAGTAAACAGGATCATGCAGCCAATTGCCCCGATTGGCGCAATAGCTCCATGTGCGAATGGCAGCCAGAGCGCTGGCCAGATGGTCGACGCTACCCTTGGTCGCGGTAAAGCGTTTAATGCGGCTGGCAAACCAGTCATCAGGCAGTTGGCCGTTCTTGTACAATAAGTGTTCGGCTAATTGCTCAAGCAGGTTTAGGTGCTGGTCAAAACCGATTTTGCGAAAGTCCGGTATTTGCGCAATTTCCCAAAGCCGCCGTAAAAGACGCTTATCAGTTGAACTGGCAATATTTTGCGGTTTTGATAATTCATACCATGCCCGTTCATCTATTTGGCGCTTTACCCGGATTAGCCATTTTTCTTCCGGGTTTTTAGCAAGGCTGGCATTGACGGTCTGAACATTTGTAAAATCAAGGTTTGAATTGCGCCAGACCAGTTTTGATATGGGCTGGAACTGACTGGTTTCAATTTGCCGAGCTGTTTTTTCATCAAAGGCTCTGGCTTCACCGGTAGTGCCAAAACTTCCCTCTCTGGTGCCGCGCCCGGCGCGCCCTGCAATCTGAGCCAGCTCATGAGCAAATAATTCTCTGCGCACATGGCCGTCAAATTTACTGGTTTGCGCCATTGCCACATGATGAATGTCCATATTCAGTCCAAGACCAATGGCATCTGTGGCTACCAGATAGTCCACTTCTCCTGATTGAAACAGGGCAACTTGCGCATTGCGAGTTTGCGGGGATAAATTACCCATAACAATGGCAGCTCCACCACGGGTTTGTCGCAATACTTCCGCCAGCGCATAAACCTGATCTACCGAAAAGGCCACTATTGCCGAGCGTTTGGGCAAACGGTTCAGTCGCCTGTGGCCAGTATGAATTAGCGGGGAAAACCGCTCTCGAACTTCATGTGTGCCTTGCACCTGCATCCGGTGCAATATGTTCTGCATTCGGGCTGATCCCATTAACAGGGTTTCTTCGCGCCCGCGCATGTGCAAAATCCGGTCGGTAAATACATGACCGCGATCCGGGTCATCAGCTAATTGCACTTCATCAATGCCGACAAAGGCAAAGGGAACGCCATTGCGATCTGCTGGCATGCTTTCAACAGTACACGCATACCAAAGAGCAGTTTTGGGAATTATTTTTTCTTCACCAGTAACAAGGGCTGCGTATTCTATTCCTTTTTCGGATACGATGCGCTCATATACTTCGCGTGCCAGCAAGCGCAATGGCAGTCCAATACAGCCTGAGCTTCGGGCCAGCATGCGGGTAACTGCCAGCCAGGTTTTTCCGGTATTGGTCGGCCCCAGTGCAGCAGATAACTGTGCATCAAAGTCTGGACGGTGCAGCATTTGGTGATCTCTTTGTAAACCCGGATCAGTTGGCTTTGCCCATACTGATATCAATGCCAATGGCTTCGACCACTGCGGTTCCAAAGTCAAGTTTAGCCTCAAAACGTACCGGAAGATGCATGTCCGCACGCAGATCATGGGCCATCCACATAATCACCGGCTTTTGATATTCAGGATTATCAAAATCATCAGCATTAAATCCGGATACGGGCACGTACCAGACCTTGCACCTAAGGGCTAACCCCTTATAGGCCCGGGTACGGATTCTTTTGGAGCCATCGGCCTGGAGCCGCAGATCATATCGTTGCTTGCCGTCAAAAACCTTTATGCGCCCGTTACATTGCTGCAAAGGCTCTTGTGCCTTCTTGCCAAGAGACATGGACAACAGGGCGCTCACCGGATCCAGCGCTTCCAACCGTTGCGCCATTGTTGCTGGAGGGTCTCCCATGGAGCGTAAAGGTGGTGATACTCGCACAATAACCTCCTCAGGCCGGTAATTCATGAACAGTTCACGGTTTTTGCGACCATCAAGCTCTTTATGCCAGTATTCCCACGAAGACAATTTTCCCGACAACACATTGCCTTTGGCGCTGGCTACTACTTTGATCTGTTTGAAGAATACCGCCAAACCTGTGGTGCGAAGCTCAGCCCGGGCGGCGTAGCTCTCCTTGTCAAAGGCTGCCGAAATTTTTGCGCTGACCACAGGAATACCAAATATTCGCCCGCCATAATGAACCACTACGGATTTTTCCTTGCCCAGAGCAGGAGAAGTTCC
>JALSYJ010000193.1 GCA_027071965.1 Robiginitomaculum sp.
CGATCTACAGGGCCGGTGATTTCAACCCGCCTGTCTTCAAGGTCTTTTGGGGCAGGGCGAACCTGCCAGTCTCCCTGACGAATACAGGCCGTGTCATAATCAAAACCCGGTTCAAGACCTGCATCAAGTGCTTCTTGCATCTCAACTCGGTTTTCCAGCAAGTCCAACCTTGAGGCGTTGAATTTGCGATGCAGATCCGCAAGAAACTCCACAGCTTCAAAGTTCAGGATTTGTTCAAACCCATCATGGACAGGCCCGGTGATGGTAACGCCCTTTGGCCAGTTAGATTGTGCACCCATTTTGATTCTCCGGCAGATTACAAGCTAGAACATTTTTCGGTTCAAAAGGAACTGAAACTTGCTAAAAATCTTTGTTTCTTCTCCTTTATAGAACCGCAATATCCGTCCTTAAAGTACGAAGCGATAGGACAGATAAAGAGTCCTCAAGTAGCCGCTAGGCGATAGGACATTAAAGGAGTCCTCAAGTAGCCGCTAGGCGATAGGACAGATAAAGAGTCCTCAAGTAGCGAAGCGATAGGACAATTGAAGACTCCCACTTTTGCTAAAAATGCTAAATCTTTGTTTATCGCATTTTTGAACCGCAAAACCGCGCTCAAGTAGCGAGGCTTGCCGTCGCGGTAGCGCACAAAAGAGCTCCCACTTTTGCTAAAAATGCTCTGTATTCCAAGCAATTCTCCCGGTGTTTAACAAGCCTTTTGCTGTGCAAATTGTGCGGTTTCTGTTGATTCAGAAAGTGCTGCGGTTGAGGACAGTCCGCCGGAAATAGCATCTGCTACCGCGTCAAAATAGCCTGTCCCCACTTCCCGTTGATGGCGGGTTGCGGTGTATCCATGCTGTTCAGCGGCAAATTCAGCTTGCTGCAATTCGCTATAGGCACTCATGCCCCGTTCCTGATAGCCACGGGCAAGCTCAAACATGCCAAAGTTAAGCTGATGGAAACCGGCCAAGGTCACGAACTGAAATTTATAGCCCATAGCTCCTAATTCACGCTGATATTTTGCAATGGTTTCACGATCAAGATTGGCTTCCCAGTTAAAGCTGGGTGAGCAATTATAGGCCATCATCTTGCCCGGATATCTGGCCTGAATTGCTTCGGCAAAGCGTTTGGCATCCTCAAGATTGGGCTTTGAGGTCTCCCACCAGATTAAATCAGCATAAGGTGCATATGCCAGACCGCGCTTGATGCAGTGATCAACACCAGTGCCGTCTTTTAAGCGGTAAAAACCCTCATCAGTCCTGCCTTGCGCATAGTCGATAAACTCATGGTCTCGTTCGTCAATGTCCGACGTTAACAGTTTGGCGCTTTCGGCATCGGTGCGGGCGACAATTAAGGTGGATACGCCACTTACATCGGCGGCGAGACGGGCTGCATTCAGGTTGCGAATATGGGCTTTGGTGGGGATTAGAACCTTGCCGCCCAAATGTCCGCATTTCTTTTCCGAAGCAAGCTGGTCTTCAAAGTGCACCCCTGCTGCCCCGGCCTCAATATAGGCCTTCATGATTTCAAAACAGTTCAGTGGCCCGCCAAATCCGGCTTCGGCATCAGCAACAATCGGCAAAAACCAGTCACGCTTGGCACCGCCTTCTGCATGTTCCACCTGATCGGCCCTTTGCAGGGTTCTGTTGATCTTTTTTGCCAGTTCCGGCCCGGAGTTTGCCGGGTACAGGGACTGGTCGGGATAAGTGGCGCCAGCGGTATTATTGTCCGCTGCAACCTGCCATCCGGAAAGATAAATTGCCTTTAGTCCAGCCCGGGCCATTTGCATGGCCTGATTTCCTGATAATGCTCCAAGCGCATTTACATAAGGCTCTGATTGTAATAGCTGCCATAGCTTTTTTGCTCCGCGATCAGCCAGAGTGTGGGAGATGGTGATAGATCCGCGAAGCTGCATTACTTCCTCGGCGCTGTAATTGCGCTCAATACCATCAAATCGATTGCCTGCAGTTTCAGGTACTAATTGTTCAAAACCTGTGGCCATAGTGTATCTCCCATAAGATTGTGACTGCGTTTTGTTTTGTGTTCACGGTGTTACTGGAAATATTATTCTCGTCCACAATAATCGGGTTAGGCTGTCGCATTAGAAAATAATTACTTGTCAATTTGTAAAACTTGTAAAATAATGACATTATGAGAGAGCCAAAACTATTTGCTGGAGCCCGGCTGAAACGATTGCGTCGCGAGCTAAAATTAACCCAGGTCAAAATGGCTGACGAATTGGGAGTTTCTGCCAGTTACCTTAATCTGATGGAGCGTAATCAGCGCCCGGTAACGGCGCAGGTTTTAATCAGGCTTGTGGAAACCTATGAGCTGGATTTAAGTATATTCGCAGCCGGCCCTGATCAGCGAACAATTTTTGCCTTACGTGAGGCTATCCTTGATCCGGTATTGTCCTCATTAGCCATGGGCGAACAGGATATACGGGAATTAAGCGAGGTGCACCCCTTAGGGGCGCAGGCTCTGGTTAAGTTGCACCGTGCATATCGCAATCTGTCGCATACCGCAGCAGGCATGTCCGAACAATTATCAGATGAGATGCCAATCGGCGGGCACAATCCCAAAGAGGTAGTTCGCGAGATTATTCAAAAAAACGAGGGCTTTTTCCATGATATCGAGGAGGCCGCCGAGTTGTTCTGTGATGAGGTCAAACTGGACAGATCCGATATTTATGGCAGCTTGACCGGACGTTTACAGCATTTACATTCAATACGTACACGTTCGGTTCCGCAGACAGTGCTGCGCCATTATAAACGGCGCTTTGATCGCCATTCCCGCCGGGTAATATTGTCTGATCTGTTAAGCCCTCATGAGCGAAGTTTTCAATTGGCAATGCAAATAGCCCATCTTGAATTGCGTGATTTGCTCGACGAAAAATGTCAAAACCCTGATATCGTACAGGCTGGCTCACAAGCTGCTGATTTATATCGTAACTGGTTAAGCAGTTACTTTGCCA
>JALSYJ010000194.1 GCA_027071965.1 Robiginitomaculum sp.
TTCCGCTGTCCCACCCAACTACGGCGCGGCGCGGAGTGCCTAAGGGTGAGGGGGCAATCAGGGCCTGTACCTCGGTTAATACCGGGCGGGTTCCTTCCATTCCGGCAAAAACTGCTGAGCCGATAGTGCCGTTTTCACAGCCGTCCAAAAACAAGGAGGACGGGTTTTCAACTTCGGCCAACCCGCGCTCACCCATTTCAAAAACGCCGATTTCATCGGTTGGGCCAAAGCGGTTTTTTACCCCGCGTAAAATCCGAAACTGATGGGCGCGGTCGCCCTCAAAATACAAAACTCCGTCAACCATATGCTCGACCACTCGCGGCCCGGCGATTTGCCCTTCCTTGGTAACATGGCCGATCAGTACCACTGCCGAGCCATGCTTTTTCGCAAATCTGGTGAGATCCTGCGCGCAGGCCCGCACCTGAGCCACAGTGCCAGGTGCCGCACCAAGAGCATCGGTCCACAGGGTTTGCATACTGTCAACGATTACCAGATCAGGCCGCTCGGATTTTAAGCTGTCCACAATTGGGCCAAGGGAGGTTTCTGCCGCCAATTGCAGCGGAGCATCAGCAAGGCCCAGCCGTTTGGCGCGTGCGCGCACCTGATCCACGCTTTCCTCGCCGGAAATATAAATAACGGATTTGCCTGAAATAGCCAGTTTTGCTGCTGCTTGTAACATTAGTGTGGATTTTCCAATTCCAGGGTCTCCGCCCACCAGCAATGCACATCCCGGGACGATGCCACCGCCACAGACCCGGTCAAATTCAGCAATGCCGGTTTTCAGGCGGGGCAGGGGGGTGCTGTCTCCTTGCAGGGAGGTAAATTTAATGCCGCGCCCCCGGCGGGTAATCGCCTTCGATTTTGGCCCGGATGATTGTTCGGCTATTTCCTCAATCAAAGTGTTCCAACTGCCGCAGCTATCGCAGCGCCCTGCCCATTTTCCATGTACCGAGCCACAGGACTGACAGACAAATATGTTGGCTAATTTCACCATGGATAATCTCAACCTTCGAATCTATTCACATATGTTCATGTTATGTTCTAGCTAATTCGTGAACAAAGCACAAACAAAAACTAAAATCAAGATGAGCAGATTGCACCACCTGCCGGTATTATCCGGCAGATGGCTTGAGCATTGCCCGGATTATTGCCTGATTATTGTAGTGAATAAACGAGGGCAGCCCGGGTGATGGTGTCGGTATTTTTAATACCAGCGGCTACTTGCGAGTGATTATCCACCCGAAGTTAAAGCGTGCGGCAAGATTGCCTCCGATTTTGGCATTCAGGCCAATATCATTCCAGATATAGCGATCACTGTCCGACCATATCAGTTCGGTAGTGTTGAAAAAGTCCACCTGTTCATTGAAACGATAGCTAAAATTAGAAGCGCCGCGAAACGCCAGTTCATTGGTTCGCAGCGGAGCAATTATCCCTGCCCCCCTTGATTTTTGGCTACGATATCCGGTTCCGGCTTCGACTTTCCAATTGGCAGTTTCAGATTTTATGGCATCAAAGCCAAGTCCGGCACCAATGAAGCCGCCTTGTTTGAAAGCGCCAAAATCATCGGAAAAATAGTCCGCATTGCCATAAATATAGGTGCGCTCATTTAATTGTCTGTCAAGTTGATAGCCAATTGTCCAGCGCTTCTTGTTGGAAATACCATTGGCCCGGCCCAGATCATAAGTCGTGTCTAATTTGCTGTTCCACGGCCCGTCTTTTCTGGCCAGCTTTACTGCCATGCCAATATCGGTGGTATTGGTGTTGCCTGTGGTTTTGGAGCCGGAAAGTGAGGCCTCTCCACTCCAGCCATTGTTTGCATCCTCAGCAATTGCCGAAAGCGGCAGCAGGCTGGCAAGCGCAGTTAGCATAATAACTTTATTCATCTTAAAAACCCCTCTTTTGGTAAAGCGCCATGTACTGGCGCAAGGGCTATGAATGTTTTATGAATGTAGGTGTCAGGATTTGATAGGCTGCTTTTTTGGGCGCCATGGCTTGCTAAGGTTTCATAGCGAAGTAAGCTGTCCAAATAAGCCGGCGCACAAGAGCCTGCAAACCCATCAAGGAATGTCAAAATGAGTGAAGCATTTTACCAGCGTATTACTTCGGAGCTGGCCAGTATCGAGGCTGCCGGATTGACCAAATCAGAACGAGTTATCACCTCACACCAGGCCTCCGAAATCTCCGTAGAAGCTGCGTCTGGAACTCCGCCATTGGTGGTTAATTTTTGTGCTAATAATTATCTGGGACTGGCTGATAGTCCCGAATTGGTCAGGGCTGCCAAAGACGGTCTGGACAGCGCCGGGTTTGGCATGGCTTCGGTGCGATTTATTTGCGGCACCCAAAGTGTTCACACCAAATTAGAACGCGAATTATCCGATTTTTTTGACAAGGAAGACAGCCTTTTATATGTGGCTTGTTTTGATGCCAATGGCGGCTTGTTCGAGCCATTGTTTGGCGCCGAAGATGCGATCATTTCCGATAGTCTCAATCATGCCTCGATCATTGATGGTATTCGTTTGTGCAAGGCAAAACGATACCGTTATGCCAATAATGATATGGCTGATCTGGAGGCAAAACTAAAACAGGCTGTTGCTGACAATGCGCGCAATATAATCATTGCCACTGATGGGGTGTTCTCGATGGACGGGATCATCGCCGATTTGCCCAGCATTTGTGATCTTGCCGATAAATATGGCGCGATCACCATGGTCGATGACAGTCATGCTGTTGGCTTTATGGGCGAAGGCGGTAGAGGTACGCCAGAGCATTGCGGAGTGCTTGATCGGGTGGATATTTTGACCGGCACTTTGGGCAAGGCGCTTGGCGGTGCGGCTGGTGGCTATGTATCGGGGCGCAAAGAAGTATTGGATATGTTGCGCCAGCGCTCGCGGCCATATTTGTTCTCGAACGCTTTGCCGCCAATGCTGTGTACTGCGGGCAGCAAGTCGTTGGAACTGGTGA
>JALSYJ010000195.1 GCA_027071965.1 Robiginitomaculum sp.
CCTCAGCCCAGCTCACCGTTGAACTGGCAGTCCAGTCAATCGCCGAAGATCCGGTGTTTTGCAATACAAATTGCATACTGGCCGGGGTTGGGCTTCCTCCGGGCTCCAGAGTACTTGCAAGCCCGCCGCCCGGCGTTACCTGTAAAGATTCCTGCGGCCCGATTTCCGCAGTAACTGCCATAGATGTAGCAGGTGTCGGAATATCACGAAGGGCAACCCCGGATGTTATCCCGGAATACCGCAAGGATGATGGCGTGGTAAAGGAGTCAAACTCCTGTCCTGCTGTATAGAAGTCTCCGGCATCTCCGCCGCCGCCGTTTTCAATTTCTTCCAGACCATCAGCCTCCATCAGGCGTAATAATTTCCGCTCGGTAAATGAATTGTTATAAATATAGTCAAATTGGAATCCATCCAATGTCGCATCCACATGCCATACCAAAATACCATCGGAGGGCCAGCCCGTATCATTGGCCGTCCGGTGACGGTTTTGAAAAATAAACATTTCCGAATAATGGTTGCCCGCGGCAAGACCAGGCCACAACACCAGGCAGTCCTGCGTAGTTCCAGAATCCCGCAAAGTAACCGTTTGGGTGCTCGTATTTGCAATTACAGAAGGGGTTAGCCAGTCAAGCGCCCATTTGGAAAAACAATTATGATCACCCCAATTGCCGTGCATCATATCAAGGCCGCCAACACCGCCTCTGGGCCCAACAGTATCATCATAATCATAATAGTCAGGTAAGCCCAAAGCGTGACCGGTTTCATGAATCACGACTATTGGCCTAAAAGTTCCGCCAACTGGGCGTGCCTCCCATTGCCATGAATACTTACCCAGTCGCTTGCCATCCACCTGAAATGCCGCATTACTGAAACTTGTTTGATAGCCCCACCAGAAATTACCCCAACCAGTATCAGGGCCAGACCAGATCACCACAAAATAGTCAATGCGGCCGTCATTGTCATTGTCGTATTGGCTAAAATCATGGCCATCATTATCAAAGAATTCAATAGCCTCCTGAATTAAGGAATCACGGCCAACACTAGTTTCAGCAATATCCGCGCGGGCGCTTGATGGTCTGTACCACCCTAAAGTGGAGCCATTTGATAAATCCAATTGCCCATATGAAGCCCGGTCATAATAATTGGCGAGACTCTCCCGGGGAAAATTAGCCGAAATACCAGAGCCAAATAATTGTGAATTTATATCGGCAACAGTATTAGCCGCCGGAAAATCCGAAAAATCAATCAATAGTGCAAAGATGCGTACATCACCCTTTGTAGGCATTCCCTGCCAGCGCAGAGGCGTTGATGACTGCGGGACAAGCGTTTGCACCTGTTTGGAAGACATGCCATTTTCACGATAATAATCTCGGGCGGTGTCCGAGATGGCTTTTTCAAACAAAGCCGGATCAATCTTATGGTTTCCCATCTTGCGAACAAAGGCTATCCGGCGTTTTGCATCTGCCAGTTCAAGCTTATCCTGGGCGCTTAATGGGCCCTTTTTTGCAAGAATTTCACGTATTTTGGCAACATCCCTGTCATCGGGGGGCTGAGTTGCCTGTGCCGAGCCGGATAAACCAGCTAATGCTATTGTGATAACACAAAACAAAAAGAAGAATTTTCTATGCAGAATCATAAAAGCACCCAATACACATTTATCTATTCTGACTATAATACAAGTTTGCGAAACCTAACAAGTAGAATGAGTTTGCATACCGGCTGTACAAAAATGTTAAATCCATATGTGATTACCGGAGTTAATAAATGAATACATGGTCTGGTGAATTGTTCATCGATCAGGGCTGGGCCTGTTATCGCGGGCCGGTTGGCGATACCAGATGGCATCAACACAGTGCCTTACAGGTGTGTTTTACCTTAAAGGACAGTTTATGTGTGGAGATTGAAAACACCGGAGTTACGTCAAACCCGGCTTTAGTAATCAACACCAATGCCAGGCATCGTATCATGCCAGGCAATGATTATGCAGAATTGTTATTTATTGAATCAACCTCGGTTCTGGGCATCTGGATAAAGAGACAGCTTAATGGTCAGCCTGTATACTTCCCAGGTTCCGGTTTCGATATTTATTTGCCACCCTTAATAACATCACAATCCATATTGCAAAGCCGGATATCAGGGCTTTGGCCAGATACGAATTTGCAACTATCTCTTGATCCCATGGATAATCGAATCCGCCAGATTCTGAACCTTATAGAAACGCAATATGAACCGAAGGTGAAACTGAAGCAGTTAGCCGATAAGTACAAATTATCCAGTAGCCGCCTGCGCCATTTATTTGCGGAACAGGTTGGAATGCCACTAAGCAGATATCTACTGTGGTTGAAGTTAAAACGAGCAGTAACTGAACTGGGAAAACAAAGCTCTCTGACACAAGCTGCTCATGCCGGCGGGTTTTGTGATTCAGCCCATTTATCCAGAACATTTCGCAAAATGTTCGGGATTTCCCCTGGCGATTTCAACACTCGTGGAAAAGTTATCTTGTCCGGCACTAAAGATACTCCATACTGATCGGAACCAGCACTCAATTCAAGAGTTGGGTTCGCCAATATCCGCACTCGCTTTTATCTATGTAAGACGTTAAAATACGCCAATGCGACCAGAGATACTATTTCCTTTATTTGCCCCTGTGGAAACTCTTGCCGGCATTGGGCCCAAAGTTGCAGCAAATCTTGCCAAGCTAAAGGCCACCAGATTGATTGATCTGATTTTCATGGCTCCGACATCAGTAATTGACCGCCGGGCACGTCCCGGTGTGGCTGCGGCAGATAATAATATGGTTGCCACATTTGAGGTTGAGGTGGAAGATCATATTCCAGCCCCACGCAAGGGTCTTCCCTATAAGGTACGAACCAAAGAGGCAGATGGCTGGCTTACTTTAACGTGGTTTCATGCCAGACCTGACTGGCTATTACGGCAATTACCCATAG
>JALSYJ010000196.1 GCA_027071965.1 Robiginitomaculum sp.
AAGCCAGAAAAACCGCAGCATAAGCAACGTCTTCTGGTTCGCCAATGCGCCCCATTGGAATACCCCGTGCCAGCATCTTGTCACGTTCGGCATCACTTTCAATCCCAAACGCCTCGCTGAGGCCATCAAGTATTGGGGTTCTGATAAACACCGGATGAATGGAATTAGAGCGAATTTCATAACCGGAACCGGCACAGTGCAAGGCTACAGATTTTGATAACAGCCAAACGGCTGCTTTTGCTGCATTATAGGCTGCCATTGAACCTGCTGCGTACAACCCGGCAATAGAAGACATGTTTATAATTGATCCGGGCTGGTTCTGTCTTAGATATTTCATCGCATGCTTACAGCCTAAAAATACCGAATCCACATCTACATCCATTACCCTTTTAAAGCTTTCCAGACTTTCATCCTCTACCGATGCTATGACCCCGATACCGGCATTATTGACCAGTATACTAATGCCGCCCATGGCTTCATTGGCCTGCTCCAGCGCGCTGATCCATTGATCCTCTTTGGCAACATCATGAGCAAAGGCCGATGCAGAACCCTGCCGGATTGAATTTAATTCATCCGCAATTTTGCTGGCACCGGGCAGGTCAATATCAGTTATTGCCACTTGTGCCCCCTGCTCGACGAACATTCTGGCAATGGCAACGCCAAGTCCGCTGGCACCACCAGTAATAAACGCCTTCTTTCCTGCCAGTCTTTCACCCATCATCACTACTCCTTGCAATTTGATCCATAAATTTTGCCATTTTAATATCCCGCTGTGTAACGCCATCCGCATCATGGGTGCTAAGCAGAACCTCAACCCGGTTGTAAACATTAAACCATTCTGGATGGTGATCCATTTTTTCCGCCAGTAGGGCAATACGGGTCATAAAGCCAAAGGCCTGATTAAAGTCATCAAACACAAAACTTTTTGTAATGGCATCACGCGCATTATCGGCACTCCAGCCAGACAACTCCGTTAGTGCTGTATTGGCGCCCAGCTTTTCAATCATCGCAAGTCCTTTTCTATTTTTGTTCATCAGCTATTCCTTAACACCCTTTTGGCAGTATGGACAAATAAACATCAATTTGGAGCATGTCATGACGCATTTCCTAGTTTCCGATGAAAATCCGGCTGGACACAAACTAGAAGACTTATTGTGCAATTTACGAGCTGATATTATTAGCCGATGCAATAAAATCACCAATGATCAGCGACCAGAAGCAATGGCCGTATTGTCTAACAATGTGAAAATTCTTGATCATTTGACCGAGTCTATTGTTCTGGCAACTGAATCCACCAGAATTCTGGATCGTTCCTTTGGCCCCTCTACATCAGAAAAAGGCGGCCCGGCAAGAATTGGCGTTTAGGAACTAAGCTACCATTTATGCCGACTATAAGGATCAGTGTTCCGTATCCTTTATGGTCATATCAGTGCGCTTGCCCAGAGTTTTTCTTGCCCGGTAAATTCTGGTCTCAACAGCTTTGACACTGATCCCTAATATTCTGGCGGCCTCGCCATGACTCATTTCTTCAATTACACATAAAATCAGTGGTGCTCGCAAAGCATCTGGCAGATTGGCAATTTGCTTGCTCAATTGGCCAAGCTCGTTTTGGGCAAGCATTTGCTGCTCCGGGTTATCTGCAGCTTCAAGATTAGTAACCTGATCCTCTATTTTGCTCGTCATTCTAAGCAAAAATTTGCGGGTTTTTCGTTTGCGGCCCAGGTCACGACACTTATTCAGTGTAATCCGGTAAAGCCAGGTTGATACTGCATATTTGGGATTATAACGGCCAAGGTTGCGGTGCGCGGCAACAAATGTGTCTTGCACTATATCTTCTGCATCATCAGGATCGTCCACATGTCGCAATGCAAATCTATACAATGGTAACTTAAATCTTCGCATTAAAAGCGTAAAAGCATGGTCATCCTGCCCTGCAGCACGCTGTATCAGCGACCGGTCGCTTTGCTCATCAGTGTCAGTTGGTTGCGGCATGGAGCGAGCGGATCACTATTTCATCGAATTCTTCAACCTGATCTGCCGTCAATACGGCGCGCATCTTGAAAATATGCTGTAAGGTTTCCTTTTGCAGCTCGCTTAGGACTTCCATATATTCTGCACCGGCCTGTGTGACTTCCTCGGAAAATTCATGATCTTTTTGAATTGCATCTGCCAATGACCCATTGGCTGCTTTTAGAAGGTTTTCCAATTCTTGCTTGCGCTTGGCAAAAGACTCCTCAAGAACATAAAACTCCTGTAATTGCTCTGCAGTCAGGTTAAGCGATGTGTGAATTTCCTCGTGCAAGTCCGGCTGCTCAGCCTCATTGGCAATCAACAGTGATTTACCGATCCACACCCCGGCAAGTCCGGCAACCAGACTAAGCAAAATAGCCAATACAGTATTGCGCATCCCCAAAATCCCCGTTTAGTTTTTTATCATCGACATAATGCTGTAGACCGGGGCATTGGAAAACGCCATCAATACCGGGTCAGTGTGCTTTTGATCAGCACCGACCACTCCGCCAATAAACAGAACAAGGGCTATCGAGGCAACTCGCAATAGCATGAGCGTATCAAAACCAAAGCCGGAAGCTTCATTTTTATTGATGGTTTCCCAGACCCTTGCCTCCAGGCCGGCTAGACGGTCTTCATCTATCGGTTTCGATAGCAAGGACAGGTTTTTTGAAAGTTTATCGCTCATGACGTGTGAAGGTGTTTAATTTTCCAAGTCCCATCAACACGTTTCAAGATGGCGGTGCCCCGGCCCATCTTGTCAGTATCCTTACCCTTATAGGTGTAGGATTTTTCAATGGAAAATGTAGCAAAGGCCCAATCACCGGCAATGGTGCTTTGTATTCCCTGAAACTCGAACTTGTGAAACTTCAAATCAGGGTTGGCAAATTCTGGCGCCAGATGATGGTCACGATAACTGGCCCAGCCCGTGTCGCTTCCTGCTCCTTCAAAAATTGTGAAATCTTTTCCTTCGGCCATTACGCTGCGGCCCATGGCATCCATATCACCCTTGTTGATTGCTGCGGAATAGGTCTGCAAAACCGTGGTGACAGATTGCTGATCCGCACTGGGCTCAGCAAAGGCACCATTGCTGCCAAATATTGCCAGAACAAATGCAGTAAAAATAATTGACAGGGTTTTCATAAGCATACTCCAAAATTTGCTAAACTACAGGCTATTCTACATATTATCCAAAACCAGGCAATAAATGCTTTAACCCACCATGGGCCAATGCCCCGCCCAGAAATCCATTTACGGCCACACTTAATGCCATAGTAAACAAGAGCGCATTAAACAAAAAACCTGATTTGGATGCGGATCTCTTCTTGGCACGTTCCATAAACCAGACAGTCAAAAACGCCAGCACTACCATGCTGGTTCCAAGGACACGATGAACAACCATTACCGGCCCCTCAGAATCAACCGGAGGCCCGGCATGTCCCCAACCCATGGCCGCTGCCACCACTATTGAAGCCGTGGCCAGCCAGACCAGAAAACGAACTGTATCGGTAAAGTTTGGTGTTACACCTATCAGTAACAGGAACTGCGCCAAAGCAGCCGTTAAAAACAGCGCTATGGGAAAGTGCACAAGCAGAGGGTGAAATTTTCCAAAATAGGATGCTACTTTTGAGAATGTTGAACTGTCAGGTGAACTGCCCCAGTGTGGGTGTTCCTTAGGGGTCTCTTCCTCATTTATTGTTGCGCCCTCATCGGCAAGAGCAGTTTGCGCACCGTTTTGGTCAATGGTTACAGCCGATTGAGCCGTTGGAGCCTTATCTTCAGAAGATGCATGACCAGCAGGGCCGGCAATTGATGCGCTCGCCCAAAAAAACAGAGCAATAATAAAAAACAGGCCAGAGATAAAATATGGCTGGCGGCGGATTATAACAGCATGAGAACTCATATTTATTTCCTGATTATGATCTGTCCAAAACAGATGCTCGCTTTGAACACCTGATAAAACAGCTTAGACTAAAACCACAGCCGAATACCAGCAACTACAGATGTTGTTGCTACCGGTTCGTTTGCAAGACGGCGAAAATCTGCGGTTCTGCCAACGGCACTGCTCCACTCAACACCGACATATGGTGCAAATTCACGTTTTATTTCGTACCGAAGCCGAAAGCCAAACTCCACAGTGCTAAGCCCTGAACCAATACCCTGACTGACCACATCCTGCGCAGCAATACTCGCCTCCATACGCGGCTGACCGATAAGACGCTGCGTAAACAGGACGTCGTATTCGGCCTCCATCCGACCGGTAAGATCACCCTTGTCACTTAAAAAAAGCGCAGTATCAATTTCGAACCAATAAGGTGCCAGCCCCTGAATTCCTGCTACTGCATAAGTGGTCGGATCAAGCCCCGGGCCCACATCTTGACGAATTCCCACCTGAAAATCAAAAAAGGAAGAAATCATCCGGCTGTAGAGCCCCTGCAATTCCGCTTCACCGAAACTGCCATTAAAATCACCATCAGCCTCAACCTTGAACCAGAACTTGTTCAGATCAGTGCCAATCCAGCCTTGAGTATCCATCAGATAGCTGGTCTCGCCATTATCAAATGCCAGTTCAGCCCGATCAACCTGAAAGAAGGTGAAGGTCATTGAATCATCCAGTGGATGCGGCCATGAAGCCGGGGATCCGGTAGGCGGATATTCCTGGGCAAAAGCCGTAGTGGTCATTGAAAAAATCAAGGCGCCAAGAAGAAGGGGGTATCTAATGTTCATAAGATTTCTCCCTCATATGGTGAAACTTCAACAACCCGGAACATGCCCATGTCCATATGAAACAAAAGGTGACAATGAAATGCCCAGCGCCCGGGAACATCCGGTGTGACCAGCAATGAAACCCGCTCTGCGGGCTTTACAGATATGGTATGCTTGCGCGGCAGATACTCACCATTGCCATTTTCCAATTCCATCCACATACCATGCAAATGGATCGGGTGATCCATCATGGTGTCATTGACCAGAATAAGCCGCAGTCTTTCATTGTGTGAAAACCGGATAGGGCTGTTGACCTCGGAAAATTTCTTGCCATCAAATGACCACATATATCGTTCCATATTGCCAGTTAAGTGTAGCTCAACCTCACGATCAGGGGTCTTTTGGTTGTACGGCTTTAAGGCACGCAAATCATTATAAACCAACACTCTGTGGCCAACATCCTTCAAACCGGTTCCCGGCTCGCCCAGGCGGTTTCGCTGTACATCGGCAACTGATATTGCGCCTGGCCCATGGTGGTCGGGGCCGTGACGGGCTACAATCGGCCCGACTCCGGCCATGTCCATGCCGCCATGACCCATTTTACTGTGATCGACTTCACCGGAGCTCATGTCCATGGCGCCCATATCCATATCACCATGGTTCATTTTACTGTGATCGACCTCATCGGATCCCATATCCATGGAACCCATATCCATGTCGCCATGATCCATTTTGCTATGATCGACTTCACCGGAGTTCATGTCCATGGCGCCCATATCCATATCGCCATGATCCATACCCATATCCATCATGGTACGCATGGGCGGATCACGCAGATCAGGAATTTCAGCACTCATGCCCAGACGCGGAGCAAGCGTAGCCCGTGCAGCACCGCTTCTGTCCATAGACTCGGCAAAAACAGTATATGCCCGATCATCTTTTGGGGTGACAATTACGTCATAGGTTTCCGCAACAGCAATTTGCATTTCATCAACGGTTACCGGCTCAACATTTTGGCCGTCGGCCTGAACAACTGTCATCTCAAGGCCCGGAATACGGAAATTAAAATAGCTCATGGTAGCGGCATTGATAATACGCAAGCGAACCCGCTCACCCGGACGAAACAGCCCCGTCCAATTATCGCTCGGCCCATGACCGTTAATCATATAGGTATATATGTGACCGGTAATATCAGCGATATCGGTAGGGGTCATGCGCATATTGCCCCAGGACATCCGATCCCGCCAAGTAGCAGCAAAACCTTTTTTCTTCACATCCTCAAAGAATGTTCCAACAGTACGTTGCTGATAGTTTAGATAATCACTTTGTTTTTTTAACTTGGCCAATACCTTGTAAGGGTTTTCAAACATCCAGTCTGACAGCACCAGAACATGCTCGCGATCATAAGCGACCGGATCAGGCTCCGCCGGGTCAAGGATCATAGGGCCATAACAACCCAATTGTTCCTGCAGGCCCGAATGACTATGATACCAATAGGTTCCGGCCTGATCTACCTTATATTTGTAAGTAAAGGTTTCTCCCGCCGGTATGCCGGGAAAAGAAACCCCGGGAACCCCGTCCATTTCAAAGGGCAGCAAAATGCCGTGCCAGTGAATGGACGTGGTCTCGTCAAGTTTATTGTGAACCCGAATGGTAACGGTTTCACCCTCTTTGAAGCGCATTATCGGCCCGGGGACACCGCCATTTAAGGTTACGGCAGAGCCCTCACGGCCATCAACAAAAAACGGGGTCTTGGCAATATCAAGATCAAACTCATGCGGGCCGGTTCTTGGATCGGCTGGTGGCCAGATACCTGAGCCGCTACGCGCCCATGCTGGTATTAGATTGCCGGAGGCAAGCAAAGCTGCGCCAGCGGAAGCTGAACCTAGAATTTGTCGTCGAGAAAACATAAAAACCCCTGTTTATATCAGATCAAGGAACAAAATATTTAATGCTGGTGGGCTTTTTTGCCCTTATCATCATGATCACCACCGGTAACCTCAAGTGTGCTGTGCATGCCGGCATCAAAGTGCCCGGGCAGGTGACAGGCAAATTGCAAGGTACCGCTTTTGTTGAATTTCCAGATCAGGCTTTTGGTTTCACCGGCTTTTAGCACAAATCCGTTTGGTTCGTCGTCCATATGGCCCATCATATTGGACATCGGCATGTCCTTCATGCCTTCTTCGTGTTTCTTCTGGCCCTCAATAGTGTCAACTGACCATGCGTGGGGGATCTGACCCTTGTTGGTAACAACAAACTCAACCACGCTTCCAGCTTTTACAGAAACCGTTTCCGGGCTAAAACGCATAGTATCCAGTGCGTCCATTTCAACACGAACATCAGGAGTGGCATCCGGGGCAGGTTCTCCAAACGAGAACTTGGGAGCGCTCATTTTATGGCCCTCCATATTGCCGTGATCGCCATGGCCACCGGGACCGGCAATTGCAGGGGCCGAAAATGCCAGGGCAATAGCGGCAACAGCGCCAAATGAAGCGGCGGCAAATCCGCGTTTGTGCGCGGTGGTTTTATTGTTTGATGGAAAAAGAGTCATACTTGTATATTCCTTAAAGTTTAAACGATAGCCCGATTAGGCAATCCTGACTGTCTGCCGGGATCTCAAATAATATATTAGCATCAAGAACCCCGTAGTGAAAAAACATCCAACGACTAAAGTATTCGTTTATTCACGACAACACAAGAAGATGCCAATAGCTGGCAGGTGTTGTAGATGAATACGTTTTCACAGACACAACCCCTCGCCCACAAGCTGAAACAATCATAATTTACTCGTAAATTAGGTAAACTTTACGTTACCAGAGAAAAATTGGAAATTTTTACCCAAAATGACCCCTTAAAGGCGATATAGCGCCGGTAATCTCCCCCAAAAAGTTCGCAACCGTTGCTAAAACACAATACCACAGGAATTACTGTGGTATTACTCTTGCTTTTATCGGGTATGAAGTTAAAAACCTGCCGATGTGCAGGTCAGCCTTAAAAGCATGGCTTGTGCACTGTTCGGTCGCGAATTGACGATGGTTGTAAAAAACATAAAGCAATTGCGGGCACGGGCTCGTATAATCTTAATCAGGGGACATTAAATTGACCAATTTTAAATCAACTCTAAAACAAACGTCCATGTGGGTTGCTGTATCTGCTGCCACATTTGCGTTTGCTACTCCCGCCTTTACGCAAGCATCAGACGAGGCTTATGTCGATGAAATCGTAACAATCGGCTCCAGAAGTTCAAAACCAAGATCAGTTCAAGACTCAACGGTTCCCGTCGATGTCATACCGGCTGATGACTTTAATGCAATGGGTAATATTGCTGATATTACAGACAGCTTGAAAACTCTTGTTCCATCTTATACCGCCACGCCGGCAACTGGTGATGGTAGCGCATTTGTTCGCCCAACCTCATTGCGTGGTACAGCATCTGACCAGACTCTGGTTCTGGTA
The DNA here is from genome assembly GCA_027071965.1 of Robiginitomaculum sp. Lineage (GTDB taxonomy): Bacteria > Pseudomonadota > Alphaproteobacteria > Caulobacterales > Maricaulaceae > Robiginitomaculum_B. The sequence goes on from JALSYJ010000196.1 coordinate 8,173, forward strand.
AATGGAAAACGCCGCCATCGCTCGGCACTGGTTCAGTTCTTTGCTCCTGCAGCAGGCAATGGCGCTCAGGCACCAGACGTTGCCATGATCCCTGGCATTGCCCTCAAAAGCGTTGAGGTTCTGCGCGACGGTGCTGCCGCCCAATACGGATCAGACGCGATTGCCGGCGTAATCAACTTTGTCCTAAAAGACGCAAGTGAAGGTGGTGAAGCAATTGCCCAATATGGTCAATTCTACGAAGGTGAAGTAAGCTACAAGCTGGCCGGTAATGTTGGCCTGCCGATGGGTGATAACGGCTTTATCAACATTAGTGGTGAATATGTCGACAATGAAGCATTGTCCCGTGGTCTTATCCGCCCGGACGCTCAAGCTCTTATTGACGCCGGTGTTCCTAATGTCGGTGGTGATTCTCCGTTTGGCGATGCTCCGTTTACCCAAACCTGGGGACGGCCTGAAACCAGCGGCGCACGCTTTTTCCTAAATTCAGGAGTTGATATTTCCGACAATGCGCAATTGTATGTCCACGGTAACTTTGCCGACACAGACGGTCGCTATCGCTTCTTCTACCGCAACCCGTCACACTCAACTTTGCAGACTTTGAATGCTCTTGGCTTTACCGGCCTGCCGGCTGGCTACACGCCATATCTGGACGGCGCACAACAGGACTACAGCCTTGTTGGTGGTATCAAGGGTGATACTGGCGGCGGCTGGAACTATGATTTTAGTGCTGGCTGGGGCAAAAACACCCTGGATTACACATTGAATAACACAATCAATCCATCCCTTGGACTGGACGCCAACTTACAGATCCCACAGCGTGATTTTCAGGTTGGTGGATATGAACAAAGAGAAGTCAATGTAAACGCCGACTTCTCCAAAGAGGTTGCCGAAAATATCAACTTTGCCTTTGGTGGTGAATGGCGCGAGGAAACCTATACGGTCAATGCCGGTGAACCTAACTCTTATCTGGGAGACGGCTCAAACGGTCTTGCAGGCTTCCGTCCGGCAGATGCGGGACAGTTCTCCCGTAGCAATTATGCAGCTTATGTGGACGTTGAACACGACGTAACAGATCGCCTGTTATTGCAATATGCCCTTAGGTTTGAGGATTTTTCTGATTTCGGATCTACTTTTAACTGGAAACTGGCTGGACGCTTTGCGCTTTCAGACAGTGTCAATTTGCGTGCTGCCGCTTCTACCGGTTTCCACGCTCCGACACCAGGACAGGCAAATGTTCGTACCACTATCACAACATTTGATGGTGTAACCGGACTACAGGTTGAAGAGGGTCTGGTTCCTCCAACAAGCCCTGGTGCCCTGGCTGTTGGTGGCGCACCGCTTACCGAGGAAAGATCCAACAACTTCAGCGTTGGTTTCACTGCAGATCTGTCCGAAAGAACAACCTTGACCGTTGATGGATATAGAATCGATATTTCCGATCGCATTTATCGTACCGGTGATATTCCAGTTCCTGGAAGCACAACCGGAGCTACCATCTCGTTCTATACCAATGCTCTGGATGTTCAGCATCAAGGTATTGATGTTGTCCTAACCTCTAGCTGGGACTGGTCTGACAATGTAACTACTGACCTGTCATTTGCCGGTAGCTATAATGAGACACAGGTAACAGGCCAATCACAGGTTATCACACCAACAGGCCCGGTTACTCCGGTAAGCGACGGCACGGTTGAGGATATTGAAAACAATTATCCAAAAATCCGCTTCGTGCTTGGCACCAATACCTATATTGGTGATAAGTGGAGCGTAATGGCCCGCGCAAACTATTACGGCACTCATTATGATGAGCGTGGCCGGATTGGCGGGAGTCCCAACCCAAGTGCAAAAATCGGAGCAACCATCTACTTTGATGCCGAGCTTGGATATGATGTCAATGATATGGTCAGGCTTGCTGTCGGTGGGTCTAACATCTTCAATAGCTTTGTTGATAGAATTGGCCCTCCCAATGCCAACCGTTTAAGCGTTGGTCTGCAATACCCTCGTCGTAGTGCTGCCAATTATGAAGGCGGTTCATGGTATGCAAATATCAAAGTGAAGTTCTAAAAATTTCACAAAATGAAAACAAAGGCCGATCGGGAAACCGGTCGGCCTTTTTATTTTTGCCCGGCAGGCATGAAGCCAAATGAATTATTCCAGCGAAAATAATTTGCGGATCATATCTGCATTGGCAATCTTGCGCCCGGCACCCTTAGCCTGTTCCTTGCAAAATGAGATCATCTCATTGTGATCCGCAAGCAAGCTGCCATCCTTGCGGTGAATATTATTCTCAAAACCAACTCTGGCATGGCCGTTATTTTCTACAGCATCGCAAACCACGGTAAATTCAGAAGGCCCAAACCCGCATTTAGCCCACGGCCCACCACTGTGAACCTGCAACAGGCTCTTTGATGCTGGCAGGGGCGCACGGCCAATTACCAGTAAAACAAATGGCTGTTCTTCTGCAAAAACCCCTTGCTTTCGCAAAGTCTCAAACCAGATAAGATCATCACGATCATATAGAATATACTGGGCAAAAATACGCTCCGAGCGCAGCCAGGAGAAAAATCTGGCGGCAATGGTTATATCCTGTTCCTGTGGACAAAGTTCACGCAAAGCCAAAGACACTGCTTCTGGTCGCAACTCACGAACCATTTGCATCTGCTGTGCCGAAGAATATCTGCCCACAGCCTCAGAAGTCGCCTGAATAATTATCTGATCACCAACCGCTGCCCTGATTTTTGAAATTGCCGCCTGATAACGATCCGTGTCCAGTGTATGCTGATTGTTCTCATCACGAACGTGCAAATGCAAAATGCCCGCTCCAGCAGCAACAATTTCCTCAGCACAGGCCGCCAGTTCTTTGGGGACAAGCGGCAGTGCCGGGTGATCATGTTTTTGGCGCCTGGCACCATTGGGTGCCGAAATGATAATAAATGGATCAGACATCAAACAGCTCGGCAAAAATAGCCTGCAGTTTTTCAATTAATTGCTCAATATGAATATCTGCAAGAATATATGGCGGAGCCAGCAGAATATGGCTGCCCAGACAGTCACGGGCAGAACCGCCGCCGGGATAACAGATCAGACCGTGTTTCATGGTCAATTGATGCAGGCGGGAGGTGATTTTCAAATCATCATCAAAGGGCTTTTTACTCTGCCTGTCGGCAACGATTTCCAGTCCCTGAAACAAA
>JALSYJ010000197.1 GCA_027071965.1 Robiginitomaculum sp.
TTGTGGTTTATCTGGGCAGTCATGGCGATGCCGGGGCCCATCGTGCTGATGTAATATTACCAGGTGCCGCATATACGGAAAAAAATGCCAGTTTTGCCAATACCGAGGGCCGCTGGCAGCAAACCCGTGCCGCCACTGCCCCCAAAGGAGATGCCAAAGAAGACTGGAGGATAATCCGGGCTCTTTCAGATCATGCAGGGCGCACCCTGCCTTATGATACGGTGCAGGATTTGCGCAAGACCATGTCCACACCAAAGGACGAGGTATTTGATCCGGCCAAGCTTGGTGCTGCCGGCAAAATCAAGGCTGCCGTCTTTGCTCCATCAAGCAGGTCTTTCTGGTTTACAAATCCGATTGCCCGAGCCTCTGAGGTTATGGCGCAATGTGCAAGCGCACAGGTTACACAATTAGAGGCGGCGGAGTAGGGCTATGGAATTCTTGTTCGATACAGCAACGCCCTTGGGATGGTTTATCGTAAAGACGCTGGTTATTTTGGCGTTTGTTGTGGTTTTACTGGTGTCGCTGGCATTTATTCTGCTGGCAGATCGTAAAATCTGGGCAGCGGTACAAATGCGTCGCGGGCCAAATGTGGTTGGCGCCTTTGGTTTATTGCAGTCTTTTGCTGACTTTTTGAAATTCGTATTCAAGGAAGCAGTTATTCCCGCAGGGGTAGACAAGCCTATCTATGCCCTGGCTCCGGTGTTGACGCTGGTAATGGCCTTTATCACCTGGTCGGTGATCCCGGTGGCTCCGGGCTGGGTGATTGCGGATCTTAATCTTGGGATTTTGTATGTATTGGCGATTTCATCGCTTGGTGTTTACGGGATTATTCTTGGAGGCTGGGCTTCCAACTCAAAATATGCATTTTTGGGTTCTTTGCGCTCCACTGCCCAGATGATTTCCTATGAGATTTCCATTGGCCTGGTGCTGATTACGGTGTTGCTGCTAAGCGGTTCCTTGAATATCAGCACAATAGTCGAAGCCCAATCCGGCGGGTTTTGGAACTGGAATGGCATTGCTCTGTCGCCGCTGACTTTTGTGATGTTTCCGATGATGGTGATTTTCTTTATTTCGGCACTGGCCGAAACCAACCGCCCGCCATTTGACTTGCCAGAGGCGGAATCCGAACTAGTAGCGGGATATCAGGTTGAATATTCTTCAACATTTTATCTGCTGTTCATGATCGGTGAATACTTAAACATTGTGCTGATGTGCGCAATGATATCCTTGTTATTCCTTGGTGGATGGCATGCCCCGTTTGATTTTGCGCCCTTTACATGGATACCGCCGGTATTGTGGCTGGCAATCAAGATCTGTTTTATCTTTTTTCTGTTTTCCATGGTGAAGGCAATTGTGCCGCGTTATCGCTATGATCAGTTGATGCGGCTGGGCTGGAAGATATTCCTGCCTCTGACTTTGCTCGCGGTTATTCTTGTTGCGGCATGGGTAACGTTTATAGCTGGAGGGGCTTGATATGAAGCTGTTTGTCAATTTCATCAAAAGTCTGTTTTTGCTGGATTTTGTGAAGGCATTTGCTCTGGGGCTTAAATATTTCTTTAAGCCAAAGGCCACGCTCAACTATCCGTTTGAAAAGGGGCCGTTATCTCCACGGTTTCGCGGCGAACATGCCTTGCGCCGTTACGCAAATGGCGAAGAGCGCTGCATTGCCTGTAAATTATGTGAGGCGATCTGCCCAGCTCAGGCCATCACCATTGAGGCCGAACCACGGTTTGACGGTTCGCGCCGCACTACCCGCTATGATATTGATATGACCAAGTGTATTTATTGCGGGTTCTGTCAGGAGGCCTGCCCGGTAGATGCCATTGTTGAGGGGCCAAATTTTGAGTTTGCCACCGAAACCCGTGAAGAATTATTTTATGACAAGGAACGTTTGCTGGCTAATGGTGACCGCTGGGAACGGGAAATTGCCAAAAATCTGGAGCTGGATGCCCCTTATCGCTAGGGGTTGGAGGATAATATGGAAATTGAAACTTTGCTTCCCGCTCTTGCGTTTTACCTGTTTGCAGGTGTCGCAGTAATGTCGGCCTTAATGGTGGTGATCGCCCGAAATCCGGTGCGCTCAGTGCTGTTTTTGATTATGACGTTTTTTTCTGCTGCTGCCTTGTTTGTGATGCTAGGTGCCGAATTTTTGGCATTGCTGCTAATAGTTGTTTATGTGGGCGCAGTGGCGGTATTGTTCCTGTTTGTAGTGATGATGCTTGATGTGGATTTTGTTGAACTAAAACAGGGTTTTGCAGAATATCTGCCTCTGGGAGCTTTGTTGTCCTTTGTTTTGGCGGTCGAGTTGATCGTTTTAGGGGCAACTTTTCGGATGCCAAAGGAATTTGTCGCCCAGACACCGATTACCGCAGATGTAAGCAATATTGAGGCTTTTGGCCGGGTTTTATACACCGATTATGCCTTCTTTTTTGAAGCGGCCGGACTGATCCTGCTGGTGGCGATGATCGGGGCTATTTTGCTGACATTAAGTACCAAAAAAGACGTCAAGAGACAAAAGGTGTGCGAGCAGGTATCGCGAACGCCAAAAGACGGATTAAAACGTGTAGATGTAAAACCGGGCGAGGGGATTTAAGAGATGGAAATTGGGCTGGCCCATTATCTGGCTGTGGCGGCAATCCTTTTTACAATAGGGGTTTTCGGCATTTTTGTGAACCGCAAGAACGTGGTTGTTATACTGATGTCGGTGGAGTTGATACTGTTGTCGGTTAACATCAATCTTGTAGCTTTTTCCGCGCATTTAGGCGATTTGGCCGGGCAAATTTTTGCCTTGTTCGTATTGACTGTTGCTGCTGCCGAAGCAGCCGTTGGTCTGGCTATTTTAGTCGTGTATTTCCGCAATCGTGGCGACATTAGCGTCGATCACATCAACCTGATGAAGGGCTGAGCCTAACATGATGTATTTGGCGATTGTATTTTTAC
>JALSYJ010000198.1 GCA_027071965.1 Robiginitomaculum sp.
CACTTTGTGGCAACAAACCTGTGCCGTACTCAGGAAAAAGCCGGTATAAAGAGCAAAACATGTCTGCACAACCTCAATTCAGCAAAACAGTTTCCAGGCCAGCTTTTCGCCTGTCAGGTCATATTTCGGTTCCCGGCGACAAATCCATTTCGCACCGGGCATTAATTCTGGGGGCGCTGGCCAAAGGCACCAGCACCATTCACGGTTTGCTTGAGGCTGAGGATATTATGGCTACCGCCAATGCCATACGAGCCTTAGGGGTCAAAGTAACTAAAAAGCCTTCCGGACAATGGCAGGTGGAAGGGCGTGGGATGGCCGGGCTTGTCCCACCGTCAGCACCTCTTGATTTTGGAAATGCCGGAACCGGTGTGCGGTTGATGTTTGGTGTGGTCGCAGGACAGGATTTAAGTGCCGAGTTCATCGGTGACCAAAGCCTTAGCCAAAGACCAATGGCACGGGTTCTTGATCCTTTGGAAAAAGTCGGGGCCAGTACCACAAGCCAAAACGGATGCCTGCCAGTATTGATCACCGGCACGGCCAATCCACAAGCCATACAGCATAAATCACAGGTGGCCTCGGCGCAGATAAAATCAGCAATATTATTGGCGGGCCTAAATGCAAAAGGATCCACAATTATTACCGAGCCCGCTGCCAGCCGGGATCACACGGAAAATATGCTGCGGGCATTTGGGGCAAAGGTACAATCCTTGTCCCTTGCTGATGGCGCACAGCAGATAATCTTACATGGCCCGGCGCAATTGCAGGCCCAAGATATCACGGTGCCAGGAGATCCCTCCTCGGCTGCATTTGCAATGGTGGCAGCATTAATCGTTCCGGGCAGTGATATTATCATCCAAAATGTAATGATTAACCCGACCAGAAACGGGCTTGTGCGCTGTTTGCAAAGTGCGGGCTATGATGTTCAAACCAAAAACGAAAGAACAAATGCCGGGGAGCCTATCGCTGATCTTAGGGTACGATTTGGTTGTTCTGCGCCATTGTCTCCAGCACCAGAATCTGCGGTCAGCATGATTGACGAATATCCAATTGCAATGGTGCTGGCAGCTTTTGCCAAGGGAACCAGTCGCTTTGCTGGAATAGGCGAATTAAGGGTCAAGGAAAGTGACCGTATTGACGAAATGGCACATATGCTTCGGCAAAACGGGGTTACAGTTCGAACCGGTGATGATTGGATGGAAGTAGATGGCAATGGTGCGGTATTTGGGCCAAATCCACTCACTACCAGGGCACCAGTATTTGCCATTGACGGTGATCATCGAATTGCAATGAGCGCACTGGTTCTGGGCATGGGGGGATTCGTGCCAATGGCTATTGATGATGCAAACGCCATTGCCACATCCTATCCAACATTTATTGATGACATGCAAAAGCTGGGGGCAAGAATTTCTGTTGAACCAAACAGCCCGCCCCTGGTCATTGCTGTGGACGGGCCTTCGGCATCGGGCAAGGGAACATTGGCGCGCCTGCTGGCCAGGCAATTTAATCTGCCCTATCTGGACACCGGCCTGCTTTATCGAGCTGCGGCAAAGGCGGCGCTTTGTGCCGGTATTAATTGGCACGACCAAAAGGCATTGGCTGATATTGCCCGCCAACTTGTCCTGCCAATTGCCAATCCGGAGCAATTACGCACTGCCGAAATAGGAGCTGCAGCCTCCAAAATTGCAGCAGTTCCAGCGGTAAGAGAGGCTTTGCTTGAACTACAAAGGGAATTTGCACAAAACCCAAAGGGGGCCGTACTTGATGGCCGTGATATTGGCACGGTAATTTGCCCCGATGCAGATGTAAAATTCTGGGTTACTGCCTCTGATCAGGTACGGGCCGAAAGAAGACGGTCTGAATTATTGCAAAGTGGACAGCAAATATCTTCTGAGCAGATGCTGGCCCAATTGCGCGAACGAGACGCCCGGGACGCCGGGCGCGGCTCCGCGCCAATGAAAAGAGCTGAAAATGCCTACTTGATTGATACCAGTAACTTGGCTATAGACGCGGCGCTCCAGGTCGCCCGGCAACGGGTTGAACGGAATTTGGCTGATCGTTAGGTGATCCTTGTTTGGAAACCACTTGATCGAAATTCAAACAGCCGAACCAAAGATTTGCGAACACCCTAATTTGAACCCCCTACATTGCATTTTGCGATGAGTCCGCCGGATATTCCGGTTGGCCTTCCCTTTTTGAGAGAACCTACCCGTTATGACTGATCCTTCAACTACCGACAGCATGAACCCAACCACTGATGATTTTGCCGCAATGCTTGATGCCTCCATGGCCGGGCACGAAGTTTTGGAAGGTCGTGTTGTCAGCGGCCTTGTTTCTGCGATTGAAAATGAATTTGTAATTGTAGATGTAGGCTTAAAAACTGAAGGCCGCATTCCCATGCGCGAATTCTCAGAAGAAGAAGCAAAAAAAATTGAAGTGGGTGGCCGCGTTGATGTTTATGTGGATCGTGTGGAAAATGCCCTTGGCGATGCTATTTTGTCACGGGAGAAGGCCAGACGCGAAGAAGCATGGGATATGATCGAAAAATCATTTGCCAAAGAAGAGCCTGTGGACGGCGTAATAGTTGGCCGGGTCAAAGGCGGATTTACAGTTGACCTTGGCGGAGCCAGCGCGTTTTTGCCGGGTAGTCAGGTTGACATTCGTCCGGTACGCGACCTTGGGCCGTTAATGGGTTTGTCACAGCCATTTGCCGTATTAAAAATGGATCGCCCGCGCGGTAATATCGTAGTTTCGCGCAGGGCCATTATGGAAGAAAGCCGTGCTGAACAACGGGCTGAACTGATCAATCAACTGCACGAAGGCGAAGTTCGCGAGGGCGTAGTCAAAAACATCACTGATTATGGTGCTTTTGTTGACCTTGGCGGGATTGATGGATTGCTGCATGTAACCGATATGAGTTGGCGCCGGGTTAATCACCCAAGCCAGATATTAAACGTTGGCGATACGGTTAAGGTGCAGGTGGTTAAAATAAATCCTGACAGTCAGCGTATCTCTTTGGGTATGAAACAGCTAGAAGCAGATCCATGGGATGAAGTAGCTGCAAAATATCCGCCAGACTCACGCTTTACCGGACGAGTGACCAACATCACCGAATATGGCGCATTTGTGGAACTGGAAGCAGGTATTGAAGGCCTGGTTCATGTGAGCGAAATGAGCTGGACCAAGAAAAACGTACACCCGGGTAAAATTGTCTCCACATCGCAAGAAGTAGAAGTGGTGGTTTTAGAAGTGGATCAGGACAAGCGCCGGATATCTTTGGGTATCAAGCAGTGTGCTGATAATCCATGGGATGCCTTTGCTGCTGCCAACCCTGTTGGCTCCACCGTAACCGGCGAAATCCGTAATATTACTGAGTTCGGTCTTTTTATTGGGCTCGATGGCATGATTGACGGCATGGTTCACCTCTCAGACCTTGACTGGAACCGTTCTGGTGAAGAAGCTATGGCCGATTACAAGAAAGGCGACACGGTAACCGCCAAAGTCCTTGATATTGATACTGACAAGGAACGGGTATCCTTGGGCATCAAGCAGATGGAAAATGATGAAGTTGCCGACGGCAGCTTTAAGCGCGGAGCCACAGTTACTTGTGTGGTTAGCGAGATTACTTCTGGCGGTATTGAAGTAACATTGGGCGATGACAATAAAATCAAGGCATTCATTCGCAAATCAGATTTGTCGCGTGACCGCGCCGAGCAAAGACCAGAACGCTTTGCCGTGGGTGATAAGGTTGATGCCCGCATTACCAGCATTGACAAGAATACTCGCCGCATGTCGCTTTCAATCAAGGCATTGGAAGTGGCTCAGGAAAAAGAAGCCATCGAGCAATATGGGTCTTCCGACTCAGGTGCTTCTCTTGGTGATATCCTTGGAGAGGCCCTAAAAGGAGCTTCTGACGATAAAGATTAATGGCGTTGTATTTTTATCAGACTCTTGAGAAAAGGATCGGAAATTCCGATCCTTTTTTTTAGAAGTATTGCAGATCAATTCGTCAAGACGTATTGACGCGCGCAAGGTCAAAATGCCAGTTTTACTGCAGAGTGGACGATATTACAAAGTATCCGAATCAAACGAGGACATGTGAAATATGATAAAATCTGAATTGATCGCGCAATTAACCGAGGAAAACCCCCATTTATTTCAGCGGGACATCGAACGGATTGTTGCGAGTATATTTGAAGAGATCACCAAGGCGCTGGAAAGTGGTGGCCGGGTTGAGTTGCGTGGCTTTGGCGCCTTTTCTGTTCGCCACCGCGCACCTCGTATTGGCCGCAACCCCAAATCGGGCGAATCGGTTGATGTTCCTGCCAAATCAGTTCCGTTTTTCAAAGCTGGCAAGGAATTGCGCCAACGGGTTGATGCTTCTATGCAGCAATAATATTTACACGCAGCCCACTGCTGGATTTGTCTATGCAGTTGATGGCTTGCAAAAAAAATAATTTCAGGTCATTTTGATCTGTAACAAGGCACTTGCTAAGGCGGGTGCCTTTTTATTTTCAAGGAACTCCAATATGGTAGCTATCAAGATTTGCGGCATTACCGATCAAGCCGGACTGCAAACAGCCTTGACCTTGAAAGTAGACCGTATTGGCCTGGTGTTCGCCAAAACCAGCCCGCGATATCTTAGTCTGGAATCGGCTGACCTTCTGGCGCAACAGGCCCGGGGCAAAATCAAAATAGTAGCGGTCTTTGTTGACCCTGGAGACAAATTGCTTCGGCGGGTCGTCGAGACTGTGCGCCCAGATTTTTTGCAATTACACGGTAAGGAGGCGCCCAAAAGGGTGCGCAGTGTGTGGAAACAGTTTCATATTCCGATCATAAAGGCCTGCGCAGTTTCCAGCATCAGGGATATCAATGATGCTGATCGCTATGCCACAAGCGCATCCGAGTTTTTATTTGATACCAGGCCGGTGGCAGGATCTTCGCGCGAAGGCGGCCTTGGGCAGGCATTTGACTGGTCATTCCTTAAAGGCAAAAGCCCGGCCCGGCCCTATTTGCTGGCCGGTGGCTTAAATGCGAAAAATGTTGGCACGGCTTTGGCTGTAACTGGTGCGGACATGGTTGATGTTTCGTCTGGTGTTGAAAGCAGTGTCGGCGTAAAAGACCCTGTTTTGATGCAAGAATTTTGTGAAGCAGTGCGGAAACAGCAATGACTGATAATCCATGGAATAATTCCCCGGACACAGAGGGCCGCTTTGGCGGGTTTGGCGGCAGATTCATCCCTGAGACCCTGATGCCTTTGGTGCTGGAGTTGGAGGGCGCATGGCAGGAGGCAAAAACCGATCCTGACTTTATTGCCCAGATGGACGGCCTGCTCAAAGATTATGTAGGAAGACCCAGTGCTGTTTATCATGCAATGCGTCTCTCAGAACATTTTGACGGAGCAAAAATCTGGTTCAAGCGTGATGAGCTAAATCACACCGGCGCTCATAAAATCAATAACTGTCTGGGGCAGGTATTATTGGCCCGGCGCATGGGCAAAACCCGGATTATTGCTGAAACCGGTGCTGGTCAACACGGAGTGGCCACAGCAACGGTGGCAGCCCGTTTTGGTTTGGAGTGTGTCGTCTTTATGGGATCAAAAGACATTGAGCGTCAAAAGCCGAATGTCTTTAGAATGAAGTTATTGGGCGCAAAAATCATTCCGGTAACTTCGGGCACCGGCACCCTGAAAGACGCAATGAATGAGGCCTTACGTGATTGGGTAACCCATGTGGACGAAACATTTTACGTCATCGGCACCGCAGCAGGCCCGCATCCCTATCCACAGATGGTTCGTGACTTACAATCGGTAATTGGCCGTGAAGCACGGGCACAGATTGTGGAGCGCGAAGGGCGTCTTCCTGATGCATGTGTGGCCTGTATTGGCGGCGGCTCTAATGCTATTGGACTGTTTTATCCGTTCTTGAACGACAAGAATGTACGATTGATCGGGGTCGAAGCCGCAGGACGTGGATTGCAGAGCAATGAGCACGCTGCTTCCCTGACCGGTGGCGAGCCGGGAATTTTACACGGAAATCGAACCTATCTGCTACAAGATGATGATGGTCAGATTGCTGATGCTCATTCTATATCTGCCGGACTTGATTATCCGGGCATTGGCCCTGAACACTCGTATTTGCATGATATCGGTCGCGCCGAATATTTAAGCGCTACAGATGAAGAGGCATTGGACGCATTTCAGCTATGCACACGTCTTGAAGGCATCATCCCGGCTCTGGAGCCTGCTCATGCACTGGCACGGGTTGGTGATCTGGCCAAAGAGATGGGCAAGGATGGTCTTATACTTATGAATATGTGCGGACGTGGGGATAAGGACGTATTTGCCGTTGCAGATCATTTGGGGGTTGAGTTATGAGCATCAGCCGAATCGAAGCTGCCTTTGCCAAATGCGCTAATGCTGACCACAGCGCCTTTGTGGCATATATGATGGCTGGCGACCCAGATCTTGCTCAATCAAGAGAGCTGCTTATGGGATTGCCCGATGCCGGAGCAGATATTGTCGAGCTCGGCATGCCGTTTTCTGACCCTGTTGCCGAAGGCCCGACCATTCAACAGGCTGCGCAACGCTCTTTATTGGTCAGAACCAAAATGCAAGACGTATTGGCGCTGGCCGCTGATTTTAGGGAAGTTCATTCTGATACACCGCTTATTTTAATGGGTTACGCCAACCCGGTGCATCATATGGGCTGGAGCAAATTTGCCCGACTTGCAGCCAAATCCGGGGTGGATGGTCTGATTATTGTAGACCTGCCACCAGAAGAAAGCCAGCCGCTGGCCATGGCGCTGGCAGATAATGATATTGCCCTTATCAGGCTAATTGCCCCAACCACTAAAGGGGCACGCTTGCAGCAGGTACTTAGCGGGGTTAGTGGCTTTGTTTATTACGTTTCAATAACCGGCGTTACCGGCGCAGCAATTCCTGATCAGCAGCAAGTTGCAAGGGCAGTAAAAGACATAAAACTACATACCGGGCTTCCTGTTGCTGTGGGTTTTGGGGTGCGGGATCCGCAAACTGCAAAAACAATAGCTGATTGCGCTGATGGCGTTGTGGTGGGAAGCGCAATAGTTTCACAAATGCACAAAAAAGGCGCTAGTTCTGCTTTGGAATTGGTGAAAAAGCTGGCTGAAGCTGCTCATGGCAATATCTAACACCATCTACGGACAGGTTTACCAAGAATGCTGGACGAGCAATGATCTGATCTGCTATTGTTTTTTCACCAATAATTTTCCAGGAAAGCTATTATGAAATTTTTTATCCCGGCACTTGCAGGCATTTTCTTATTTGCTGGTACGCCAGCTATGGCCAACCCTACTGATGTATATGGTCTGTGGCTGACAGAATCGAAAACCGGTCATGTGGATATTAAGGATTGTGGAGATGGCACACCATGCGGAACTCTGGTCTGGATTGATGCTCCTGATCCCGATGCCGAGCTTGATGAATTTAATCCTGATCCGTCCTTGCGCTCAAGAACCATGGTAGGCATTAAATTAGTCTGGGGGTTTAAGCCTTCTGCAAAGGGCTGGAAAAAGGGTAATATTTATGATCCGCAAGACGGTAAAACCTATCGTTCGCACATAATGCTTACTGATTCTGGTGACTTGCAGGTCAAGGGCTGTGTTGGGCCTTTGTGCAAAGCGCAGATATGGACTAAAGTAGAGGCTGACTAGATCAGCTTTGACCCTAAAGACCGCCAACAGGAATGCGTAACAGCTTATGAACTGGCTTGATAAATTAACCCCTCCGGGGATGAAAAAGATATTCTCCAAGCGTGATACACCAGAGAATTTATGGATAAAATGTCCAATGTCAGGTGAGATGGTATTTCACACTGATCTGGAAGCTGGCCTGCATGTAACCCCGGCTGGCCATCATATGCGTATTGGGCCGGAATTGCGTTTTCGTTATACTTTTGATGATGAAAACTGGCAGATTGTGGAATTGCCCCCGGTTCCGGCGGATCCACTTAAATTTCGTGACCACAAGCGTTACACAGACCGGTTAAAGGCGGCCAGGGCCAAAACCGGCAATGCCGATGCAGTTTCCGTGGCTATTGGCAAGATTGATGGCATTGAAACGGTCGTCTTTGTCCAAAACTTCCACTTCATGGGCGGATCATTGGGAATGGCTGCCGGGGAAGGCTTTATCAGAGCTGCCGAAGAAGCTGTACGCCGGAAATTGCCAATGGTTGCCTTTACCGCAGCTGGCGGCGCCAGAATGCAAGAGGGCGCCTTGTCTTTAATGCAAATGCCCCGCACCACATTGGCCTTGCAGGATCTAAAAAATGCCGGACTGCCTTATTTGGTGGTATTGGCTGATCCCACCACCGGTGGAGTAACCGCCTCTTATGCCATGCTTGGTGATGTGCATCTGGCCGAGCCTCGCGCCCTTATATGTTTTGCCGGGCCAAGGGTGATAGAACAAACCATTCGTGAAAAACTCCCCACAGGCTTCCAGCGTGCGGAATATCTGCTGGAGCATGGGATGATCGACGCGGTAGTAGAACGAAAAGACCTGCCGGCAACCATTGGCCGCTATTTGCGGGTATTATTGCGAAAAAGCGCTGCATGAATGCCAAATTGCGCATTGATGGCGCACTGAACCGCTTTGCCAGCCTGCATGACAAAGACATTGAACTTGGCCTTGGCAGGTTGTTGAAATTGCTTGCCAAGCTTGGTAATCCGCATTTGAACTTGCCGCCTGTAGTGCATGTTGCCGGAACCAATGGCAAGGGTTCAACCATTTCCATGCTGCGCGCCATGGCCAAAGCACAAGGCTTGCGCGCTCATGTGCATACCAGTCCGCACCTTATTGAACTGAACGAGCGCTTCGTAATTGCAGGCAAGCAAATTAACGACATAGAGCTGGCCGATTTATTGGAACAGGTGGAAACAGCAAATGCCGGGGCACCTGCCACCGTGTTTGAACTGTTAAGCGCCGCCATGTTTCTGATTTTCTCAATGGTTCCTGCCGATATTGCCATTATTGAGGTCGGGCTTGGCGGTGAATTGGATGCAACCAATGTTATTAAAAGCCCGGCCCTGTCACTAATAACTGCAATCAGCCTTGAGCATACTGAATGGCTTGGCTGTAATATTGCCGATATTGCTGCTGCCAAAGCCGGAATTATCAAGAAAAACTGTCCGGTTATCAGTGCAGAACAAGATGAAACAGCCCGGCAGGTTATCTTAGATATCGCATATAAAAAGCAGGCACCGCTGCAGTTATTGTCCGAGGAAATACAGTGTCGCGAAGAAGATGGGCGATTAGTATGGCATGATGACAGGCAATTACTTGACCTGCCCCTGCCTAAATTAACCGGCAAATGGCAAATACAAAATGCCGCCCTTGCAATTGCTGCTGCCTGTCATTTAGGCTGGAGTCGTCAAGCCATTGCAAGCGGACTTAAACAGGCAAAATGGCCTGGAAGAATGCAACGCATCACCCCGAAACACCCTTTTCAACCCACAATGGAGGTTTGGCTGGATGGCGCACACAATCCAGCCGCAGCTCAAGCTCTGGCAAAATTTATTGCCGAGCGTGATAAAAACTGCCCTCTGCCGCTGCATATAATTCTTTGCCAGCAAACCAGCAAGGACATAAGCGGGTTCTTAAAAGCCTTCTTACCCCTTAGCCCCTCATTGCATGTAGTTACAAGCAGGAGCGCTCCAGCACCTGCTTCACCGGAAATACTGGCCACAGAGTGCCGTAAACTGGGGCTTACAACCCACGCTCATAACAATTGGCATGAAGCACTGGAAGAGCTTCCACGCCAGCCTTTAAGGCTGCTGATAACCGGGTCATTGTTTCTGATCGGTGATGTATTGGCAGCAGAGAATAATGCCTGAGGAAAGCCTGTTATGATGCAGAAACTGCCGAGTTCAACCAATCGGCAATTTTACTCTTGGGCATGGCGCCGACCTTGGTTGCAGCCACCTGTCCATCACTAAACAGCATCAGGGTTGGAACGCCCCGTACGCCGTATTTGCTTGGAATACCGGGGTTTTCATCAATATTTACCTTGGCAATGGTCACAGTTCCAGCCATTTCGCTGGATAGTTCTTCCAAAGCCGGGCCAATTTGCTTACAAGGACCACACCATTCAGCCCAAAAATCAACCAGAACCGGCCCGCTAGCATTTAAGACAGTGGTTTCAAAGTCTGCGTCACTTACAGCAATTGTCGGCATGGATATCTCCTTGATGATTTGAAGCTCATATACATATATTCAGCTTCCCTGATCGCTAGCTAATGTCGAAGCCTGTAAAGGTCAAGGTTTAGACCCTAAAACAGCAGCAAATTACTGTTATAAGCCTTAAAATCGTGACCCTAAGACTAAACAGCCGTACGGCCGATAGCATAAAACCTGGCTTTTCGGCGGGACAGGATTTCTGACTTTCCCAATCCGGTAAATTTATCCAGGGCCCGCTCGATGGCATCAGCAGATTTTTGCAAGGTTTGCACAGAATCCCGGTGCGCACCGCCAACTGGCTCATCAATGATTTCATCAATAATCCCAAAGGCTTTTAAATCTTCTGCCGTGATTTTCATGGCAATTGCGGCATCTTTGGTTTTATTTGAATCTGTCCACAAAATAGAGGCGCAGCCCTCTGGGGAAATAACCGAATAGATCGAGTGCTCCAGCATAATTACATACGAAGATGAAGCCAGAGCCACAGCACCGCCGGAGCCGCCCTCTCCGGTAATAATGGTAATGAGTGGAACCCCCAGCGTCAGACACCGTTCGGTTGATCTGGCAATGGCTTCGGCCTGCCCCCGTTCTTCGGCGCCAACCCCCGGATATGCTCCTGCTGTATCCACAAAGGTAAGAACCGGCAGTTGGAACCGGTCTGCCATTTCCATAAGGCGTATGGCTTTGCGATAGCCTTCCGGCCTGGCCATACCAAAATTATGATGCAGGCGGCTTTTGGTATCATGACCCTTTTCATGGCCAAGCACCATCACCGGACGGCCACGAAAGAAGCCAACACCGCCGATAATTGCCTGATCATCACCAAAACAACGATCCCCACGCAATTCAGCAAATTCTGTGATCATGGCTTTACGAAAATCACGAAAATGTGGCCGATTTGGGTGACGGGCCACCTGGGTTTTGCGCCACGGGCCCAAATTAGCATAGGTATCAGCAAGCATTTTGGCTGATTTAGCACGCAAGGTGGTAATCTCTGCCG
>JALSYJ010000199.1 GCA_027071965.1 Robiginitomaculum sp.
TTGGATAACCTACTAAAAGTGGAAACTTTTCCACGGAAAAATGGGAAATTCCACAAAAAGATGGAAACCTGTTATCCAACCCCCCCATATTCCTGGATAGGAAGTACCGAAGTATGATGAAAACCCCAAAGGCAAGCTTTGCGACAAGAAAACTGACTGATAGCTTTGCGCTAATCATCGACCTTGATCGCGGTCGCGCAGTTACAAATGACGCGGAGTCCGTTGTGACCCGACTGCATACCCTAAAAAAAGGAGGACTTAAACAAAGAAAGATCTACTACAGAGATTCTTGTGATCGATTCGATGAACCCAGTCACGAAGCAGGTGTGTTCATCTCTATTGTTCCCTGCTCTGAAGCCCAGCAAGGTTTTTTTATTAAATTGGTTCAGGAATATGAAACCTTATGAAGGAACTCGCAAACACCACCGATCCTTTGACCCTTATTCGCGCTTCATCCGATGAGGCTGCCATAGCGCTCTACCTTTCGCAGAAAGATGACCAAGGCTACTCAAGATTTAGCAACAGAACCCTCGAAAGTTATCGGCGTGATATTAAACGGTTGATGGTTTTCCTTGATTGTAAATCTCTGAACAGCCTTACCTTGGAAGATGTTCACGCCTTTATCGAGTGGCTTAAAACTCCACCACCCTACCTGATTGATGAAAAACATCGCCGGCCAATCAACCACCCAGAGTGGCGACCCTTCTACAAAAAAGGCCTCTCCCCTTCCGGAGTACGGCAGCAGCTTGCATCTATCAAGGCGTTCTATCGATGGCTTGGTGACACCGGCTACAATAGCCGCAACCCTTTTGGTCTATTAAAAAGTGCAAAGCGAGAAAAAAGTAGCGACTCTCCCAAGCGGCAACTCTATAAGGAAGACATCAAGGCCGTTTCCAATTATCTAGCCAACGGTTCTGAATCTACACATCCAAAAACCCTACGAAGAATTGCCCGGCAACGCTGGCTTTGGTTTGGTTATCTGCTTAGTGGCTTGAGGATTTCTGAACTGATCTCTCACAGCACCGGCCACATCTACTCGGAGATCACGAACGGCGATAAAGTTTGGATGATCGCCGTCACAGGCAAAGGCCGACGACAACCAGAAAAGCATCCTCTGCCGGACAGATTCGTCAAAGAACTCTGGGCATACCGAAAAAGCTTGGGGCTCGACCCCTGGCCTGTCATTCCACAGCCCCTAGTATTGAGCTTGTCGGGAAAAATTGGACTGGTCTCTCGTTCCAGTGCTCACAATGAATTCAAGCGCTTGATCCAGGCCGTGGCGGAACATCAGGAAAAATTCGGCAACCATGACTCCGCAGCCAGGCTGTCCATTTCATCAACTCATTGGTTGCGGCACAGTTTTGTTACCTGCTTGCTTGATGTGACCTCGGATATCCCTGCTGTTTCTGGCTTGGCTAGACACAGGGATATAAAAACCACCATGGGATACGACCATTCTGAGCTGGTCGCTCTTAAAAGCATTCTTAATAAATTTGCAACATTGGTGTCGGATTAACTTTCCAAAGCTGCTAACCCGCTGGGAACTCAACCCCGGCGCGGACTAAGCCCCCCGCCCTACCTATCTCTCATACACGGCACACCTTACCAACGATCATGGCAAATACCCCCCAAAAGGGGTGATGTGTAGAGCGAACATTTACCCGTGCCAGGTTAAAGTCCGATATTGCCGTATTTCGCCTTCGGAGGGCTGTCGATGTCTCTGTTTCTCATAGGTTTATTGTTTTTAGCTACTGCCGGATCAGCAACTGCTGACGCTGACGCAAAAGATACTGGTCGCTGGGTGGATGGAAAATCTGATGGTTGGTTTTGGTATAAGTCTTTGCCTGAGCCTGTTGAAGAAGAGGAAGAAAAGGAAATAGAGCCGACCGCCGCCCCTCCCCCGCAGGAAGTAGCCGAGGAATCCGACCCAGGCCCGGCACCGCTATCATCAGCGTGGATACGAGCAAACATCCAATCTTATTTAGACGCCGCGCTCGATGACCCCAGCCCCGAAAATGTATCCGCTTATTTATACATCCAGAAGTACGCAATGGACAAATCCTTTGCATTCATGGATGCGACTGAAGAAGCCACGTTAGGACATTCCGATTTTGATGAGATAAATCGTCGCCCTACGGCCACGTTTGCAAACCGTAAACTCGATGATAAGGCGACCGCAAACAATCAAATAATTATTGAAAAAATCAGTGCAACTACCGGCATTTTCTTCTTCATGGATGGTTCTGAGGCAAGTATGGCTCAAGTACAAGTTTTAGATATGCTGGAGCGGAACTATCAGTTTGATACTGTAAAAATAGCTGTCACAGACATTCCTCCTTCACTAAACAAATATCGAATAAAGCGAGACAACGGCCACGCGGGACAAATGGGGGTAACATCAATCCCAGCCATCGTCCTCATTCGATCAGACGGCGTATTCGACATAATCAGCCAAGCACCTGTTGCCTACTCTGAACTCCAAAAACGAATTCTTGTTGGCTCAAAGCGCCTGGGCGTAATTACTGTAGACGAATTCAACAGTACCCGTCCTTTATCTAATATAGCCACAACCCTAGTAAAGCTGCCAGGGGATGATTCAACAGAATCTGAGTCATTCACACCAATACCGGCCAAACAAATAATCAATGCATTTTCTGGAGGCATGTATCAATGAAAAATCTCCTCTCTTACGCAGCATATTTTGCGTTATCAATTAGTTTTTCAGGTGTTTCCTCAGCTGCCGGGATGCAAAGCCAGCTCGATAATATTTTCCTGGAGATGGAAAATTACACAGCGCCAGGTTCTTATGAGACCCAGAGACGGTCAGCGTATTTTGGAGGACGGTACACGTACAAAACAGCAATTTTTAATGAAGACCTTATATC
>JALSYJ010000200.1 GCA_027071965.1 Robiginitomaculum sp.
TGGTATTGTGGGTGATTTTGCGCTTTGCAACTCATCAGTTTCGTTCACTGACCCGGCCTGGATTAACTACCGGGATATTTTTAACCGGTTATGGGGTGTTCCGGACCCTGGTGGAGAATGTTCGAGAGCCGGATGCTGAGCTTATTTTCGGCTTTACCCGGGGCATGGTGTACTCGGCGCCAATGTGGGCTATTGGCGTGGCAATGATTGCTTATGCATTACGCCGCCCAGCCATCGGCGGGGATAAGTGAGCGTGATTTTGTGAATTTAACCCAGCGTCTGCAAAAACAAATTCAGCAGGATGGGCCGATGTCCGTGGCCCGGTATATGACCATTTGCCTGCTGGATCCCAAGGACGGATATTACCCGACCCGTGATCCAATCGGTGCTGGTGCCGATTTCATAACCGCCCCGGAGGTCAGCCAGATGTTTGGCGAATTGATCGGTATGTGGCTGGTTCATAACTGGCATGTTATGGGTGAACCTGCTCTGGTTAATCTGGCAGAAGCAGGGCCGGGCAAAGGCAGTATGATGAGCGATATCTTGCGCGCTTCTCGTGCTGCACCTAAATTCTCCAATGCCCTGCAGGTGCATTTGCTTGAAGCCAGTGCAGCTCTGGTCGCGGTACAGGCGAAAGTTTTAGGCGGCTTTGCGCAACCCATACGCTGGACTGATGATTTGGTAGATACCGGGTCGGGGCCGCTGTTTATGGTGGCCAATGAATATGTGGATTGCATGCCCATACGTCAATTTGTCCGGACAGCTAGTAATTGGCATGAGCGACTGGTTGCATTTGATGAAGGTGGAGATTTGCAATTTGTTCTTGATCCGGTACCGCTGGCAGCAAAGGACATTGAACTGATTGCCCCAAACCTGCAACAGGCTCCACCCGATAGTCTGGTTGAGGTTCGCCCCTCATTGGCCGGATTGTTTGATCCACTGGCCAGGCGTGCCCAGACCGACCCGGTTCTGGCACTGTTTGTGGATTACGGCCCGGCCACAAGTGAGGCAGGCGACAGTTTTCAGGCGGTAAGCAAGCATAAAAAGGTAAGTCCCCTAAGCCGCCCCGGAGAGGTGGACTTAACCGCGCAGGTGGATTTTTCAGAATTGGCGCGGGCTGCAAAAATGTCCGGCCTGCAGGTGTCACGCCCGGTTGGTCAGGGTCAGTGGCTGCACCAGATGGGCCTGATGGACAGGGCCGGAATATTGGCAAATTCCAACCTTAAGGCGCGGCAACAGATCGCCCGGCAGGTGCATCGCTTGAGCGATGCCAGTGAAATGGGGGAGTTGTTCAAGTTTATGGCAGTTTGGTCACCTAGCCTTTCAGCACCGGCAGGTTTTGATGTTTAACTCTCTAGAGCACTGCCAAAGTCCTCTTTTACAGGAGGAGACAGGCCTGCTGCATGGCTTTTTTGGGATGAGCGATGGCAAAATTGCAGACGATGATCCAGACCTGTTTGCAGCTCAGAGCGAATATGTTGCCAAACAGATGCATATCCCCACGGAAAGGTTGATTTTTTTACATCAGGTTCATTCTGCCAAAGTAAGGCCCGTAGGAGCAAAATGGGCGAAACAGCCTGCTAAGGCCGATGGCATGGTAACTGACAGGCCGGGGCTGGCGCTGGCCATAAAGACCGCCGATTGTGCGCCGGTTTTACTGGCAGATGTGCAAGCTGGCGTCATCGGGGCAGCTCATGCCGGCTGGCGCGGGGCTTTGGCTGGAGTTTTACAGCAAACAGTATTGCATATGACATTATTAGGTGCGCAACGCAGCCGGATCACTGCTGCTATTGGCCCATGTATTGCACAGGAAAGTTACGAAGTTGGCGAGGACTTTGCCGAAAAATTTTTGCAACAGTCCGTATTTAATGCCCAGTTTTTTTTACAAGCATCACCGCCAAAATTGCAATTTGATCTGGCCGGATTTTGCGAGCATCAATTACGAGAATCCAGAATAAAAGAGTGTCATGTAATTCCAGTTGATACTTTTGCAGAAAAAAATCGTTATTTTAGCTATCGAAGGGCCTTACAGGGCGGCGAATCGGGCTATGGGCGGAATATCAGTGTGCTTTGTTTGCCCTAAAATTTTGGGGCTACAGATTTCATAAGAGGTTTCGAATGAAAATCCTGTCTGCAAATTCCAACCTCAACCTGGCCAATAAAATAGCTGACAAGCTGGACATGCCGCTTTCTGCGATGGATGTCCGTCGGTTTGCTGACAAGGAAATTTTTGTCAATATTGATGAGAATGTTCGTGGCAAGGATATTTTTATTGTGCAGTCGACAAGCTTTCCTGCCAATGACCATTTGATGGAATTGCTGATCTGTATTGATGCCTTGCGTCGGGCCAGCGCCCGCAGGGTTACGGCGGTATTGCCATATTTTGGCTATGCCAGACAGGATCGAAAATCCGAGGGGCGCACTCCAATATCAGCAAAACTGGTCGCCAACCTTATCACCACTGCCGGGGCTGATCGGGTGTTGACCATGGATTTGCACGCCGGGCAGATTCAGGGGTTTTTTGATATTCCCACTGATAATTTGTTTGCCGGGCCGGTGCTGCGTGAAGATATCAGGGAAAATTACGGCACCGACAAGCTGATGCTTATTTCACCCGATGTTGGTGGTGTGGTGCGAACCCGTGGCATTGCCATGCGTCTTGGGGCCGATATTGCCATTGTTGATAAGCGCCGGCCTAAGCCCGGTACCAGCAAGGTGATGAACATTATCGGCGATGTGAAGGGCCGCAAATGTATTTTGGTTGATGATATTGTTGATAGCGGCGGTACTTTGGTCGGAGCGGCAGAAGCCTTGCTTGAACAAGGAGCTACCGAGGTTTCCGCCTATTGTTCGCACGGGG
>JALSYJ010000201.1:0-5108 GCA_027071965.1 Robiginitomaculum sp.
GCCCCAGTGGATTTTGAGTTGAAACAGGTAAAACGTCTAACCGGGTTAAATTTAGATGAGAGCCAAATCCGCAATATTCTACAGCTGCTTGGTTTTGAATGTGCGCAGGTTAAAAACGGCCACATGCTGGTCAATATACCAAGCTGGCGCCGTGATGTAACCGGTGCTGCCGATCTGGTTGAGGAAGTGGTTCGCATTCACGGGTTTGATAAATTACCAGCCCAGTCCTTAACCCGTCTGCCCGGACAATTACCACCAAAACCGGCTTTGGCCCAGCGCCAGGCTCATGCCATGCGTTATGCGCTGGCAGGTCTTGGGTTTAATGAATGTGTCACCTGGTCATTTTGTGATCAAAAGCATGCCAAAGCTTTTTGCGGCGGCAGTGATGAATTGGTATTGGCCAATCCAATCAGTTCAGAACTGGACTGCATGCGGCCATCAATTTTGATCCATTTATTACTGGCAGCCCAGCGTAATAGCGATCATGGCCAGCAAAACCTGTCCTTGTTCGAGGTCGGGCCGGTATATAAAGGTGATGCTCCTGAAGATCAGCTTTTGTGTGCCGCAGGAATTATTACCGCCGGAACAATCCGCCATTGGCAGGGCAATAGCAAGGCTGATGTGTTTACGGCCAAAGATGCTGCCTTAAAGGCCTTGAGCGCTGCCGGGGCCGGGGTGCAAAACCTGCAAACCTATACTGATACATCCAGCTATTGGCACCCGGGTAGATCGGGTGCCTTGCGGCTGGGGCCAAAAAACACTTTGGCCGAATTTGGCGAATTGCATCCAGCAGCACTAAAGGCCTTAAAAGTGGACGGGCCGGCATATGGTTTTGAAATATGGCCGACAAACATTCCGCCTGCGCGCAAAAACAAGATCAGCCGTCCGGCTTTGCTGCGCCATGATTTGCTGGCTGTGTCCCGTGACTTTGCCTTTGTGGTTCCGGAAAGTGTTAGTGCACAGGAGCTGGTGCGCAGCGCCCGGGGTGCTGATAAGAAGCTGATCTGCGATGTGCAGGTTTTTGACATATATGCAGGCAAAGGCATCGAGGATGGTTTTAAGTCGGTGGCCATCGAAGTACAGTTGCAACCCCTTGATCACACTTTGACCGATACGGAAATAGATGCGGTTTCAAAGAAAATAATTGCCAAGGTTGAAGGTGCTACCAAGGGGTTTTTAAGGACTTGAGCAGGGATTTGCATCTAAAACTTGCAAAGTCACCACCAGCAGAACAGGAACAGGCCCTGCTGGAGTTTGTGCTGGATAATCCAGTAAACACTGAAATCCTAAGGCGTATTCCTGATCTGCCTTTGCCGCAGGGCATGCTGGTATCGGGGTGTTTGTATCAAAGTGTATGGAATGGTCTGTTAGGGCATGATCCCAAACGCGGCATTCTTGATTATGATCTGGCCTATTTTGATGACAGTGATCTGTCCTATGAAGCTGAAGACAGAATAATAAAAACCTGTGCTGTTGCCTTTGCGGATATGGACGCAGACATAGAGGTGCGCAATCAAGCACGTGTGCATCTTTGGTTCAAAGATCATTTTGGACTTGATTACGCGCCACTTACCAATGCGGCCCACGCCTTGTCGCGCTATATGTCGCCATGCAATGCGGTGGCTGTTGAACCGGATGCTTATGGTAATTTTACAATCCATGCACCGTTTGGTTTTGACGATATCTTTGGGTTTGTGGTGCGACCAAAAGCCGATGGCACGCAAATCTCCACCAGCTCTTACACCAAAAAAACCACACGCATGAAAACCCTGTGGCCGGAATTAACAATTGTACCTTTGGCTCCTGATACTCAACACTCCAAATGGGTATAGAGCGATGAAATCAACGAAAATGCCTGCGCTTTTCATTACCAGCCCAGTTTTTTCAAGTGCGGCATGTGGCAGCAATCACCCTTTAGCCATTTCTCGGCACAGCACAGTGGTTTCATTGTGCAAAATATTTGGCTGGCTGCCACCTTCTGTGATGCGTATTGCCAAAGCTGCAAGCACGCAGACTTTGCAAGAGTTTCATGACCCTGATTATATTGCCGCATTTCAGCAGGTTTGCGAAAGCGGAAAAGTCAGCGCCCATATTCGCCAGAAATACCAACTGGGAACAATGGAAAACCCCATATTTACCGGCCTGTTTGAACGAGCAGCAACTACGGTTGGCGGCTCTATATTAGCCGCAAAATTGGCGATAAAGGGCCATGTGGTCTATCACCCTGCTGGTGGTACACATCATGGCCGCGCCGACAAAGCTTCCGGCTTTTGTTATTTTAATGATCCTGTTTTTGCGATTGGGGCCTTACTTGCTGGCGGCAAAAACCGGGTGGCCTATATTGATCTGGATGCCCATCATGGTGACGGCGTTGAAGATGCGTTTTTGGCCGATTCTCGCGTGCTGACCGTCTCCATTCACGAAGAAAACCGATGGCCATATAGCGGTGCATTAGAGGATACTGGGTCGGACGACACCACTTGTAATTTACCCGTACCAAAGGGGATAAATGACACGGAACTGGGTTTTTTGATGCAAAAGATTGTATTGCCATTGCTGCATGAATTTGGGCCTGAGGCTGTGGTTATCACTTGCGGTGCTGATGCCCTGGCCAAAGACCCTCTATCTGGCATGCAACTTAGTAATATTGCTCTTTGGAAAGCAGTTAAACAGCTTGTGGAGCTGGTGCCAGGGGCCATTGTGCTCGGCGGCGGTGGATATAATCCGTGGACAGTGGCCCGTTGCTGGGCCGGATTGTGGGGCGTGCTCAGCCAACAAACATTGCCAGGAACCCTGCCCCCATCTGCGCGTCATTTGCTTGGTGAACTGCAATGCGATCTTATTGATGAAGACGAGATTGAGCCGCAATGGCTAACTCATTTGCAAGATCAACCAAATGAGGGTTTGGTACGCGAATATTTTAAGCAATTATGCAAGCACAATAATTCACCCAATAATCAGGTTCTGACCTAAATCATTTTTGTTCAGGTATCTAGAATTTGCTATAGACTTTTGTTTTGTCGCATTTCTGGCCGCAAAAATCCGTCCTCAAGTAGCCGCTAGGCGATAGCAGGCCGTAATCCTTAACAGCACTGCAAGTGAAAAGAAATCCGGATGGGAAGCGATTGCGAGAATCGCTAAACCCATAATAGATCAGTTTGGAACCTGATGATTGGTAATTTTAAGCCTTAACCGGTTTTCCCGGTAGCAGACCCTCGCGCACGGCACGTTTGCGCGCCAGCTTGCGAGCGCGGCGCAGAGCTTCGGCCTTTTGACGAACCCGTCTCTCTGATGGCTTTTCGTAATAATTGCGACGTTTCATTTCGCGAAAAGTACCTTCGCGTTGCATCTTTTTCTTCAGGGCTTTAAGTGCCTGATCGACATTGTTGTCGCGTACATAAATCTGAACGATGGGACCGTCCTCCAATCTGGTTTTGAGCAATCTGGCTTTTGGCAAATATGCCCACGAGCCTGCGCCCGGCGCAATAGAGGGCGGGGGATACCAAAACGCCGCACACATGTCTAGCGCGACAAGCCGTATTTTTGTGATAAAATGCGCAAACCAGAGCCATTATACAAGGTTTTACAATGGAATTCGCCGAATCACAGCCGCATCTTGATGCTATTCGAGAAAAATTACTGCCTATAATGTTGGAAAATGCCGCTTTTGACGGCTGGACAGAGGCCGGGCTGAAAGCTGCTGCCAAACAGGCCGAACTGCATCCGGGGCAGGTGGAGCTGGCCCTGCCCAGGGGCTGTGTTGATCTGATTGCCTATTGGGCCGGATATACCGATCAGATAATGCTTAAAAACTGGCAACAGAATAAAAAAGATATGCGTATTCGCGACAAGGCAATTTTTCTTGTTCGCACTCGCATTGAAGCCATCGGCGCAGAAAACCGTGAGGCGGCATCCAGAGCACTGGCCCGATTGAGCGCACCTGATTGTTTGGGAGAAACATTGCGTCTTGGATGGCGCACATCTGATGCCATGTGGCGGGCAATGAATGATCAGAGCATGGATATCAACTATTACTCCAAGCGCACTATTCTGGCCGCAGTTTTTGCCTCAACTCTTGCGGTTTGGCTGCAAGGTGATGATGACAAGACATGGGAGTTTCTGGATCGGCGCATTGGCAATGTCATGCAGTTTGAAAGCTGGAAGATGAAGGTTAAGAAATCTTCGGCTAATTGGCCAAAACCGGAAAAAATCCTGAGCAGGCTACGCTACGGCCGAGGCCGGGCCCGGCCACGAAGAATGTAATTTTTCAGTCCTGATCAGGACTTTATTGCCATTTAACCGCATGGCCCATTTTGCGACCGGGCTGTTTTTCGGATTTACCATAATCGCAAACCTGCCAGCCTGTATTTTGCAATGCTTCTGCCTGCAGAATATCTGCGCCGATCAGATTTTGCATTTTAGCGTAACTGGCGCACTTTGGTTGTGGCATATCCATTGCCAGAACCGCACGAATATGCATCTCAAACTGATCAGGACAGGCCCCGCCGCGCGTCCAGTGCCCAGAATTATGAACCCGTGGTGCTATTTCATTTACCAATAATTCTCCATTGGCGGTTTCAAAAAACTCTACTGCCAAAACACCAATATAACCTAGTGTATCAATAATTTTACGAGTAATCACAATGGCCGTTTCCGCAACTTCAGCAGAACAGTTTGCCGGTATGGATGATTGGCGCAAAATTCCAGATTCATGCACATTTTCGGTTACAGGGAATGCCACAAACTCTCCCTTGTAATTGCATGCTGCAATCACCGAGACCTCTCGCACAAATGGCACCACCTCCTCCAGCACCGCCGGATGATGGTGAATGAGATCAAAGGCCGCTTCAGCCTTCTTTTCCTCACATATCCAGGTCTGACCCTTGCCGTCATAACCAAAATGCCGAGTTTTCAATACTGCCGGCAGACCAACGGCCTCCATAGCCGGGCCCAGATCAGAAACCTTGTCAATCCGGGCGAATCTTGCCAGCGGAATATGATTGGCCTGTAAAAACTGCTTTTCTGTCAGCCGGTCCTGCACAATTGCCAGTATTTTTGCCCCGGGATCTACAATATGATTTGCGTTTTGCAGGGCAAACAAGGAACGC
>JALSYJ010000201.1:5118-10972 GCA_027071965.1 Robiginitomaculum sp.
GCACAGGAACGTTCTCAAACTCAAAAGTTACCACATCGCAATCAGCGGCAAATTCCTGTACAGCCTGCAAATCCTCGTAATCGGCCTGAACTACCATATCTGCGGTACGCTTTGCCGGACAATTGGCATCGGGGGCCAGAACCTTGCTGCTCACGCCAAGCCTTGATGCAGCTTCACACAACATCATTGCCAATTGTCCGCCGCCCAAGATACCAACTCGTTTATATTCGCCCATGGATCAGCCTAATCAGGTGTTTCTGCTACGGCTTTACTTTGCGTATCGCGCCAGGCTTGCACCCGCCTAGACAGCGCCGCATCGCCCAAAGACAGGATAGAGGCCGCTAATAATGCTGCATTGGCCGCGCCAGCTTCACCTATTGCCAAAGTGGCAACAGGAATGCCGGCAGGCATCTGGACAATAGACAAAAGACTATCAAGACCGGACAGGGCCTTGCTTTGTACCGGAACACCCAATACCGGCAAAGTGGTCATCGAGGCAATCATGCCCGGAAGATGTGCCGCGCCGCCTGCTCCGGCAATGATTACATCAATTCCACTGGTTTTAGCTGATTTGGCAAAACTCACCAGACGGTCGGGAGTTCGGTGAGCAGAAACTATTTTGCACTCAAAATCAATCTGCAACTCCTGCAGGATATTGGAAGCTGCCATCATTGTCGGCCAGTCCGAGCGTGAGCCCATAACAATGGCAACCTTGGGTGAGCGGGTGATAGACATATGATTCGTGCCTTTCGCCATGAAAGCGCGCCAACCTAAAGTGAACATTGTAGCTGTCAATGAAATATGGTTGACTGTTTCTTAACCTCAGCCATTGAAGTTATGGCTGAAGGTAATGTGTTTTGTGTTGAAAACATCAATAGCTGAAGAACGATCATGAAGGAACAAACCGACCATACAAAACAGGTAGCCACCGATGCTGCTGACACGACACCGCCAGAAGAACAGGAGCTTGCACCTGAACGACTGTCCCTTTCGCGGATTGCAGGATTGCAAGCCACAGACCTTACCCCCGATGTGCGCGATGCGGTTTTGCGATTAATTGGGGAAGTGGAAAAACTAAATTCCGAAGCTGGGAGTTTGCGCTCCCGAATCAGGGACCTGGAGGGAATAGCCGACACTGACCCGCTTTTACCGGTATTAAACCGTCGCGCATTTACCCGCGAATTGTCCAGAGCCATCGCCTTTGCCCAGCGCCATAAACTTGGCGGCGCCCTAGTATATGTGGATCTGGACGGGTTTAAGGGAGTAAATGACGAATACGGACATGGAGCCGGTGATACAGTGCTGATTCATGTGGCGAATGTATTAAACGATCATATTCGCGAATCAGATCTGGTCGGCCGATTAGGTGGCGATGAGTTTGGTATTTTGCTGGCTGCGGCAGATGATGAAGGAGCTGCCGCCAAGGCAGCGGCGCTGGTTGAGCTTATTCGTGAACAACATATTGATATTGGCGCACAAAAGATTTGCATCGGCGCCAGTGCAGGAGTCCAGCCATTTCAACCAGATACCAATGCCAAGGAAATACTCGAGCTGGCCGACCGGGCTATGTACGCTCACAAGCTGGCAAAGGGCTGTGCTGCCTGAGGCTGTTCATCCTTAGGAGCAAAGTTGATTTGCTTTACGCAAAGCTGCGGTAATTCCGGATAGTGAAAACTCATATGCCGTGGCTGTTCCTCGTTCTGACATGGCCTCAACACGAAGCAGGGCGCCTTTGCGCATGGCCCGCACCAATTTGCGTTCATCCTTTTCAGATTCGACAAATGCCTCATTGCCGACGCTAAACATGGTTATGGTGCGATTTCCAACCTTTGCCTTGGGCGGGGTTTTGCTGCGCATAGTATAGCCGGTCATCAAACTTGGCTGCTCCTGTGCTGCACCGGATTTCCAGGTTCCAACAAAAAATGCCACATCACCATGATTCACATTTTGCGGCGATTTGTCTTCGGCAAAATTACGGACATAGCACAACAAGTCTCCATCAATCTTGCGGGTAAGCACGCTCCAGTCCTTAAAGGTGGAGTTTAGCTTTGGCGCTTCATTTGCGAAGGCGGCCACTGATAACAGGCTTAAGACAAGAACAATCAAAAACAGGCGCATGAGACACTTTCCGATGAAATTCATGGATGCCCAGTCAATCAAATCCCTGTTAACACAGCTTTAAGCCGAACCAGTATTACGGTCATAACTGCAATTGCTATTCGTGAAATACTGCGATTTGTTTGCGTCCATCTCCATGGCGCACCGCCCGGCGCATGCCTTCAGAAAGAAATGGCATGGCAACGCGTCCCCTTGCATCCACTGCAATCAAGCCGCCATCTCCCCCCTGACGCTGCATATCGGCCAAAGCTCCGGCAGAAGCAGCATCCACACTAAAACCGCCATAGGTCATGCGAGCAGAAACATCCACAGCAACAGCCGCCCGTATAAAATACTCGCCCTGTCCGGTACATGAAACCGCCACGCGCTTATCAGCCCAGGTTCCTGCTCCGATCAATGGGCTGTCACCAACACGCCCCGGTATTTTATTCAACACACCACCAGTTGATGTCCCCGCAGCCAAATTACCTGAGATATCCAGAGCAACACAGCCAACTGTGCCGTGGGACAGCTCGTCGGTATTGGCACCTGCCGGTGATATGGGGGTAAAATATGTCCTGGGATCGTCTATTTGCTCAAATCCCTGTTGCCGGGCAAAACTACTGGCTCCTTCACCTGCCAACATCACATGGGGTGTTTTTTCCATCACCGCTCTGGCCACCGCAATTGGTGATTTTATACCCTGTAGCGCACAAATTGACCCGGCCCGGCGGCGGCTGCCATCCATTATTGCGGCATCAAGCTCAAACTCATTATTCCGGTTGGGTGAAGAGCCGCGACCGGCGATATAAAGTCCCGCATCTTCAAGTTCACCAATGATTTGCTGCACCACGTCAATTGCAGCAACACCTGCAAGCAAATCCCGCTCGCCACAATCCAGCAATTGCGTCATATGGGCAATTTCACGGGTCTGATCAGGGTTTCTGATCGGCCCGGCACCACCGTGCAAGGCCAAGGCTATTAATTTGGTCATGAAAACACCTTAAGGGTCAGGACTTAATCAACGGACTCTTCATTGACTGGCAATTGTAGCAGGTTACGGGCCTTGGCGCGATGTAAAGGCTTGATATGAGCTGCAACAATTCCCATTGCGGTTGCCAAAACGGTGGCGTCATCAGTAAAGCCAATAGCAGCAATAAAGTCCGGCAACACATCCACCGGCGTCACAAAATACGCCAGAGCAGCAAACAGCACGCCTTTAACCCGGCCCGGCGTGCTTTCATCAATCGCACAATACCACGCGGCAGCCAGTTCTTCAGAAAATGGGATAATGCCGACATTTGCCCAAAATTTAGGCCAGAAATTCCTGGGCGCCTTGCGTCTGCCGGTATCAACAACAACTGGCAGATTGCTGGAGTTAAGTACAGTTGCTGGCTTTTTAAACATCTGTTTTTCCACCTTGCGCAAAAATTAAATTTAGGTTCAAAGATATGAACTTAACTTTAAGGCAGGAAAAGGGCAAAATATGCAAATCGAAGAGCAAATGGCGGCAATTGTTACTGGTGGAGCAAGCGGCCTGGGCGAGGCTACGGCCAGAGTGTTGGCCAAGCAAGGAGCAAAAGTTACCCTGTTTGATCTTAATGAAGAACGCGGGCAACAAATCGCCAGCGAAATCGGTGGCCATTTTGCCAAAGTAAATGTTGCCGATGAAGCCAGTCTCGATGCAGGTTTTGCTTCGGCCCGTGCCGCCAATGGTCAGGAACGAATTATGGTCAATTGCGCTGGAATTGGCTGGGCTGAAAAAACCGCAGGGAGAAAACGTGATACCGGCGAGATTGTCTGTCACAGTGTTGACGGCTTTTCCACAGTTATCAATATCAATCTGGTCGGCACTTTTATGTGCATGAGCAAGTCTGCCGCTGGAATGATGAGTCTGGAGCCAGTAGACGGAGAAAGCCGGGGCGTTGTAATCAATACTTCCTCTGTGGCTGCCGTAGATGGCCAGATCGGGCAATTGGCCTATAGTGCATCAAAAGGCGGCATAGTGGCGATGACCCTGCCGGCTGCCCGCGATCTGTCCCGTGAAGGTATTAGGGTATTGAGCATTTTGCCGGGGTTTTTTGAAACCCCTATATATGACAATTTGCCACCACATGTAAGAACCGCTTTGGAAGCCCACACCGTATTTCCAGCCCGGTTCGGCCGTGCGGAAGAATATGGTAATTTTGTTCTATCGCTGATTTCCAATGATTACATAAATGGCGAGCACATACGTCTGGATGCTGCCGCCCGCATGCCACCGCGCTAAAGAGCATTTGCAAGCAAAAGTGGGAACCGGTTTTGCGACCAAAAATGCGATAAAATAAAGATTTGCATTTGCAAGCAAAAGTGGGAAGCTTTGTTTGTCCTATCGCCTATCGGCTACTTGAGGAGTCTTTAATGTCCTATCGCTTCGCTACTTGAGGACGGGTTTTGCGGTTCAAAAATGCGGTAAACAAAGAGTCTGCATTTTTAGCAAAAGTGGGAAGCTCTCTTGTGTCCTATCGCCTAGCGGCTAGTTGAGGAGTTCTTTAATGTCCTATCGCCTAGCGGCTAGTTGAGGACTCTTTGTTTGCGCTATCGCCTAGCGGCTAGTTGAGGAGTCTTTAATGTCCTATCGCTTCGCTACTTGAGGACGGGTTTTGCGGCAAAATAAATGCGATTGAATAAATATTTGCAATAAGTTTCAGGTTTTTGCTCTAGCCAGCACAGCAGGAAAGCTTGTCCACATCCTTGCCGAAACCTTGTGCCGCAAGTTTTAAGCCCTCTACCGTGGTTAAATAGGGAAATATAGTTGCACCTAGTTCAGCGCTGGTCATGCCATGTTTAATCGCCAAGGAGGCGGTCTGAATACTGTCTGCTCCCTCAGGTGCCATAATATGTGCTCCCAGCAAAATGTCAGTTTTGCTATCAGCAACCAGCTTTATCAACCCTCTTGTGTCACGAGCCGCCAGCGCACGTGGTACATTATCCAGCCCGATTATTGAGGTTTTAACCTCATATCCTTGTTGCCTAGCTGTCAGTTCGCCAAGGCCGACCATAGCTATCTGCGGATCAGTAAACACAATTTGCGCCATGGCAGAGTTATCGTAAACTTCCGCTTTGCCCATTGCGTTCCTTGCCGCAAGTTTTGCGCCATAGGCCGCCATATAAACAAACATGTCTGTTCCGGTTACATCGCCGGCAGCATAGATATCAGGGTTGGTAGATCGCATATACTTATCTATTTTAATGCCGCCATCTTCCAGAAGCTCAACACCATTTTCCTCCAAGGCCATCCCTTCTGTATTGGCTCTGCGCCCTGTTGCAAGAAGCAGTTTCTCGGCCCGTATCTGGTGCTGCCCGGAATTGCTTTTACCGATCAGTGTAATGCCGGTTTGGTTCTGCTCTATTTCTTGATAATCAAGGCCAACGTAAACATTGATCCCTTCCTCTTCCAATACCGATTGCAGGCCTGCACTTACTTCCTTTTCCATAGAAGGCAATAATCGATTACGACAACAGATAGTTACCTTTACCCCGCAGCGGGCAAACATTTGGCCAAGCTCACATCCAATTACTCCGCCACCGATAATTAAAAGGGATTTGGGAAGAGCATCCAACTCAAGCGCCATGGTGCTGTCGAGGTGCGCAACATCATCTATGCCGACAATCGGCGGAACCATGGAAGAAGACCCCGTGGCAATGATAGTTTTAGAAGATTGCAGAAAATCCCCATCCACCATCACCCCGCCTTCACACAGCTTTGCCCAGCCTT
>JALSYJ010000202.1 GCA_027071965.1 Robiginitomaculum sp.
TTCGATATTCATGAGATCCTTGCCAATACGGTATAAAACATATTCCTTATAAGCCCGACCGGGGCTATAGGTCAAAACAGAAACTTAAAAAAGGAGTGGGTGTCTGATATGCCTGTGTCTAATTCCATGGTTGATGATCTTCTGCCGTGCAATCCTGATCCTTCCGTATTGGATATGCTGGCCAAAAGGCGATCTACGCCGCTGCCATTGCTGGGTGGGCCAGGCCCGGACAGTCAAACTCTGGAGCATATTTTGCGTATCGCTTCCAGAGTTCCAGACCATCGCAAAGTCGTGCCATGGCGGTTTCTTGTATTTGAAGGCAGGGACAGAGATATTGCCGCCGGTGAAATAAGCAAGCGCTTTGCTAAAAACAACCCGTTGGCAAAACCAGAAGATGTGCAGGCTGAGGGTATGAAATTCACCAGAGCCGGGGTGGTGGTCGGATTGGTATCTTCGCCTGACATGGAGCACAAAACACCGGTTTGGGAACAAGAATTAACCGTAGGGGCGGTGGGGCAGAACCTGTTATTGGCTTCCAATGCATCCGGATTTGCCGGTGTCTGGTTGACCGGGTGGCTGGCAACTGACCCACATATTCATCAGATTTTCGGGCTAAGCAAAACCGAAAGATTTGCCGGGTTCTTTCACATAGGAACATCTGACAAGATATTAAAAGAACGCTCCAGACCTGAATTGAGCGCCATTGTAAGTCATTGGCGATCAGATGAGCTGTCTGCCTCCGGTAATTTGTGAATTTCTGAACCGGCCAGAGATATATCATTTGCGCTGTTAATGATGTGCAGGCTTTTATATTGGTCAAGGTCAATTTGTGCAGGCAGCATATATTCCTGTTTACCGCTGGCATGATTTAAGGGTGATATATGCAGCAAATTTGCAGGAATTGCCATATCTGGAACTTCTTCAAGACTTTGTCCGGACAAGGCAATGGACATTTCTTCGCCTTCAGGGATTGCAAATGCCTCATCAAGCAGCAAAAAAAGCTGTCCGTCATTGGATTTAATCGACCAGTTGCCAGTAATCAGGTTTTTACTGTCATTAAAGCTGCCGCTTGCTATTGAAATATCTGTCTTAATTGTTTCTGCAGGGGCTGGTTCGGTTGTTTCTGTTAGCTTCGGTTCTAAAGACGGCTCTTCCTGCGGATCTTGCGGCGCGGTTTCTAATTCGCTGATAAATTGCGTTGCCTTCGTATCTTTGCGTTCTGATCTGGCAATGGTATCAGCCTCTATTCTTGATTTCTTTTGTGCATCGGCGATGATTTCTGCGTCGTGAATTGCTGCAACCGCCTTGTATTTTAGCTTGTCCAGTTCAGCGCGCTTTAATGCCAGACGCCTGGCTTCTTCTCTTGCTTTTGCTTCAAGTTTTGCCTGGGCAATTGCATCGGCCTTGATTTTTGCAGCAGCTTCTGCAGCAGCTTCTTTTTCCAATTGCCGCTTTTTGCGTTCTTCGGCTTCTTGTTGCTCGGCTGTGGCGATTTCAGGTTTTGGGGACGGTTCCTCAACCGGCTTTTCCGAACGATCCGAACAGGCAATTACTCCTGTAGATAGGGCCAAAACCGCTATAACAGCCTTCAACATGGGACGCTCCAAAAAAAATCTGCCTCTATTTGCGTTAATTTTAGCAAAAAGCAAAGCATAAATCATCAAACATGATTTTATTCTACTAACAATGCTTAATTGCAGATAATTGCCTGATCAGAGTCGTGGGGTTGTAATTTGTTTACGAAAGAAAACTGCGGAACTTTCGGTCTTTTTCCTCGCCAATATTAAACCATGCTGATTGTTTGTCCTTGATCTCAAAAATCAACAAATGGTCATGAGCGCCAAGCAGTTTCGACAGAGCGTTTCGCATATTGTCACAAGAGGCCTGGGTTCGTACCGCCCATAGTCCGGGTTCTGGCTCAAATGCATCACCAAAGCCATGCAGAGCAGATACAAATTGCTCGCGCGCGTCTTCAGATACCCCAACATGCAAAATAAACTTTCCCAGATTTGCAGAAGCCCTGTTTTGCTCCAAAGCTTGCCTGTTATCCGACGCAGTTTGTTTTTGTGCCAGTATTTCAAGTATTTCCGGAATTTGTGTTGCCGGCAAAAACCCCTTATCACGATTGTCAGAGACTAAGGTTTTAAGGCCCAATCTGCCTTCTTGTGCAAATTGGGTCATTCTTTCAATAGAGTATGGTCCATAGACCATATTTGCCGCTTTAATAAACCAGTTCATTTACGGGAAATCCCATCTTTTTTACATGATCCAAAATGACATGATCCAAAACACAGCCAGATGCAAGTCCCGGTTTTGCAATTTCGGCGGAATTAACCGGCTTCTTTGAATGTATCTTCTGTCTCTTTTGGTTTTTTTGTTTCTTCTGCTTGCTGTGCTGTTTGTTCACTTTTTCCGGCAGGAGGGTCAAAGCGAATGGCAAATCCCCCATCCAGATGCCGGGCTATGATGCCGGAGAGCTTGCCTACACGTACCGGCTCACCAACAGTGACTTTTTCCTGGCTCAGCACTGCCATGCCACTTATTGAGACATCAATAGAGCTTGCAACAAATCTTGTGCCATCAAGCAATTGAATATGTACATCGCCAGCGCGCTGGGTTCTGGCCGCGGCCCGGTCATCGCCAAGACCCAGACGTTCGGCATTCATCAGCCATGTTAACCGATCGGCCAACTGGTCACGTTTTCGCAATGTGGCGATGATAGCAACGGCAAATCCGGTTTCGGTTGTTCGCACAATTTTTGCCTGTATGCGGCCCAGCTCATTTAACAGCATGACAATTTGCTGCCCCTCATTGGGACGGTAATC
>JALSYJ010000203.1 GCA_027071965.1 Robiginitomaculum sp.
CTTGCATAAGCCCGTGGATTACGCGATCCGGTGGCTTGTGCCCGTCTTCAAAGGCTTTGATATTGATAATCATGCGCTCGCCCATTGCGGTTCGAGCCTCCAGTGTTGATGAGCCCATATGCGGCAAGGCCACCACCTGCTTCATTTTTAACAGCTCCGGTGTTACCTTTGGCTCAAACTCATAAACATCAAGCCCAGCCCCGGCCAGTTTGCGGGTTTGCAAGGCTTTTACCAGAGCCTGTTCGTCAATCAGTTTTCCCCGTGCCGTATTGATCAAAACCGCATGATCAGGCATTCGTGACAATAGTTCTTCATCAATTAAATGGTGGGTTTGATCACTTAACGGGCAGTTTAGGGATATAAAATCCATTTCCGCCATCATGGCTTGCATATCAGGCCAGTACAAAGCCTGCAGAGTGTCAGAAATTGCAGAGGAAACCGGGTGCCGGTTGTGATAATGAATTTCCATGCCAAAGGCCCGCGCCCGTGCCGCCACCGCCTGTCCAATGCGGCCCATGCCCACAATGCCAAGTTTTTTTCCACCAAGCGAACGGCCCATCATCCAGGTCGGTGACCATCCTTCCTCATAGCCACCTTGTCGTAATAATTCTGCACCTTCAATGATTCTTCTGGGCACCGCCAACAGTAAGGCCATGGTCAGGTCTGCGGTGTCCTCGGTTAATACATCGGGGGTGTTGGTGACCATGATGTTATTTTCTGATGCGGATTTTAAGTCAATATGATCAGTGCCAGCGCCAAAATTAGCCAGTAATTTCAGAGCATTGCCACCGGCCTTGATAACTTCTTCATCTATGGTGTCGGTAACCGTAGGACACAATACTGTACAGCTTGCAGCCATATTCAGTAAATCCTTGCGGGGTAAGGCGCTATCACTTTCGTTCATCTGCACATCAAACAGGGTTTGCATGCGCTGTTGTGTGGTAAGGGGTAGTTTACGGGTAATTCCGACTTTTATTTTAGTCTTGGAAGTCATTAATATACCTGCCAGTGATTTGCCTTAGCATGGTATTGTAGGGCACAATTTTTTTTCAGGCCAGCAGATTGCGAATTTTTGGTGATTTTGCTTAAATTCCCTAGCTTTTGCGGATAAATGATTTGATGAAGTTTCTACATAATTGCTTATTTGTCCTGTTAATCCTGTTGGGTTTTGCAGGCGCGATCAATCCGGCCCTTGGGCAGGGTGATCCCGCGTCCGGTAAACCGGCAGTGGCTGCCGGCTGGGCCAGTCTGGTTTATGGCAGAACCAATGGCCGGGCCGGGCCAGATAAGGATTTTAAGATTAGCTGGGTTTATCATCAACGGTATTTGCCAGTTAAGGTATTGCGCCGAGCCAGTGAGTGGAGCAAAATCGAGGATATGGACGGTGATGTTTTGTGGATGCACAATTCCGTACTTGGTGAACGCCGCACAGCAATTATTATTTCTGGGCAGCCAGAATCACTACAACAAAGCGCCAGTCCGACATCAAGAGTTCTGGCCCGTATTGCCCCAAATGTAATTGTAAGAGTGCTGCACTGCACCGCCAGCAGATGTCAGGTTTCTGTAAAAGGAAAACAGGGCTGGGTGAATTCAAATGCCCTTTGGGGCGCAGTTTATTAGGCCTTGACCATGGTGATTTGCCCATTTTTTTTAAGTGATATATTGTTGCATGCTTACATCGCTTGAGCCGCACAATCTGCCGTGCTAGTCAGGCGCAGATTAACTGGCTTGGCGAGCTTGTTGTCTTGCAGTTTATATATCAAAAATGGGCAGGCTTTCGCCCGGCCACCCCTTTTGGAGACAGTATTCCCACCATGTTTGAACAAAAATCCAGCTATAATTACGATGAATTGATCCAATCGGGGCAATCCAGCCTGTTTGGCCCGGGTAATGCCAAATTACCGGCTCCGCCAATGTTGATGATGGATCGTATTACAAATGTGCAAAGTGATGGCGGTGCATATGATAAAGGCTTTATGGAAGCCGAATTGGATATTCGTCCTGATCTTTGGTTTTTTGACTGTCATTTCCCTTCTGATCCGGTAATGCCGGGGTGTTTGGGTCTGGACGCCTTATGGCAAATGGTCGGGTTTTACCTGGGCTGGATCGGCGGACAGGGACGGGGCCGGGCTTTGGGCGTTGGCAAGGTTCGCTTTAGCGGACAGGTTTTGCCCACGGTTAAAACCGTATCATACCGGATTGACTTAAAACGAGTGGTAAATCGCTCGCTGGTCATGGGAATTGCCGATGGCGAAATGCGCGCTGATGGCGAAGTTTTTTACACCACCAAGGATTTGCAGGTTGGTCTGGTCAGACCTGCGGTAATTGAAGAAAATTAGGAAGAATTGATGCGCCGAGTTGTCGTCACCGGAATTGGTATAGTTTCCAGCATTGGCAATAATGCTGATGAGGTTGCCCAGGCCTTGCGTATGGGAAAATCCGGAGTAAGTGCAGCAGAGGATTTTGCTGAACTTGGCTTTAGGTGTCAGGTAAAGGCAGCCCCTAATATTGATCTTACGGGCCGGATAGATAAACGCATTGCCCGCTTTATGGGCGATGCCTCAAAATGGTGCTGGGTTGCCGCTGAAGAAGCCATTAAAGATGCCGGTCTTGCGCCGGAACAGGTATCAAATTTGCGCACCGGCCTGATTGTTGGCTCCGGCGGCCCTTCAACGGAAGAATTGTTGCGGGTTTCTGACATTACCCGCGCCAAAGGCCCAAGAAGGGTCGGCCCGTTTGCTGTACCAAAAGCCATGTCCTCAACCACTTCTGCAACTCTTGCCACCGGGCTTAAAATCAAGGGGATGAGTTTTTCCATCTCCAG
>JALSYJ010000204.1 GCA_027071965.1 Robiginitomaculum sp.
TGCTTGAACAAGGAGCTACCGAGGTTTCCGCCTATTGTTCGCACGGGGTTTTATCCAATGGTGCCGCCGATAGAATTGCCAGTTCACAATTAAAGGAATTAGTGATCACCGACAGCATCAACCAGCCACAAAAAGTGCTCGATGCCCCTAATATCCGCATACTTAGTATTGCGTCACTATTGGCCAAGGCAATTAGGCGCATTGCCAATGAAGAAAGCGTATCGGCTCTTTTTGATTAGAGCAAAGGCCCGACAGGTTCAAATTTTACACAATACTTTCTTCAAGCTTTGCTATTCGGTATTGTTTGTGTTCTGTAGTTTTACAAAGCCTGCCAAGGGCAAGCGCTCGTCTGTCCATTACCATATCGCGCGTGGCAAGCGGGCGGGATAATTGCAAGCCGTCCAACGTGCGGCAGCGGCTTAGTGCCACATAGGCCTGCCCGTGTGCAAACAGGCCCCGACCCAGATCCACATACACCTTGTCCAGCGTCTGACCTTGTGCTTTGTGGATGGTAAGCGCCCAGGCAAGTCGCAAGGGGAATTGGCGAAAAGTGCCAACTACATCTTTGGTTAGCTGTTTTGTGGTATCATCATAGCCATATCGGAGCCGCTCCCAGATTGCCGGCTCTATGCGGTGAACCTTGTCATTGATCCTGATCGTTATCTGCTGTTCGTTTACGGCCTCTATTATGGCCAGAGATCCATTTACCCAGCGTTTTTCTGTATCGTTCTTGAGCAATATTACCCGTGCTCCGGCTTTTAACAATAAGGGGGATTCCGTTGGAAACAGTCGGGCATCAAATTCACCAGTGACCTTGCCATCAAAGGCATAGGTTTCTCCAGGCAGTTCAGAAAGCCGCCGGTGATTTATTTCAAAAGCCGTCTGATTGGTTCCGGTTAGCACCAGATGGGTTTGCGATGCTACTGCCGGGCCTTTCTGACTTACACAATCAGCCAGTATTTCTGTTTGAAGGCTATCAAGCTCGCCACGACGAACCCCGGACAGTATATCAAGAAATACCGGATCAGATTGGCGAAACACCTGTAATAATTCCACCAGTTGGAAATCTGCTTCGCGAAATACAGGGGGAGAGAAAAAGTAACTGCCGCCAAATGTTTCTTCTAAATAGCCACGCAATCCTCTCTCTATTACGGGGGGTAGCTGATAGGGGTCTCCCACCAGAATTACTTGCACGCCGCCAAAGGGGGTATTTGTCTCCCGGTTAAGCCGCAAAGAACGATCTATTGCCGCCATCATATCGGCTCTTACCATTGAAACCTCATCAATGATAAGGGTTCGCATTTCGCGCAATGCCCTGGCATGGCGCAGCCGCTTTACATCCGCAGGCTCAATTAGCCGTGGTGGCAGGCGAAAAAACGAGTGTATGGTCTGTCCTCCGGCATTGATCGCAGCAATACCCGTAGGCGACAACACAACGGTACTGGTGTGATTTTGCTTTACAAAAGACTTTATCAGGGTTGTTTTTCCGGTTCCGGCACGTCCGGTAAGATATACATTGGCTCCACTTTGCAATATCTCAAATACCGGCAGATAGGTTTGCGCGTCCGTGTTTGTATGCGATTGGCCGGCCTGCTCTTTTGTCAAGATCTGCCTCGTCCCTGTCCGGTCTCAATGCCAAACATATTTAGAATATGAACCAATAAAACAATAAAAATAACCGTAAAAACCATCAATACCGGCTTCCAGCTAAACCAGTGAGCCTTGCCGTTTTTACGCGGTGCCGAGTCGCGCCATATGGCAATACCAATAATTGCCACGCTAATGATCAGCAGAATAAGAGTTGTTGTCATTTCCATGTTATGGCAATTGGCAGTTTATGGTCGTCTGTCAAGGGACTTTGCTTTTATTGCCGCAAATATAGAATGGCCATGTTCGGTTTTTTCCCAGTGAAACGGCTTGTTCAGCAATTCCCGTGCTGCTCGCAAGGCAGCTATTGTCTGCAATGGCCAATAAAAAACCGAGCTGATAATAGCAATAGGATTAAGGTCATTGCGTGTAGCCAACTGCCCGGCAAGAAGTAATGCCCATGTAATGCTTACCCCGGTGATTGCCAGGACAATATCCGTAGTGGAGAGCATGGGGCCGATGATCGGCCAGCAGGCAAAACAAATCAGGGTGGCCAGCAGCAAAAAACCATGACTAAACGCTGAAAACACCGCCATGCCGAGTACGGCAATAAACCCAAAAGCGTGAGTCAAACAGCCTCCGGGCATGCCGCCGCGCAAATGTACCATTAAGGTTTGCACAAAGCCTTTTATCCAGCGTGAGCGCTGTCCGATCCATGGCAGGACATGGGCGGTGGCCTCTTCCAAAGTAGGAGGCTCTATCATTCCGGCGTGCCAGCCATTTTGCGCCAGACGAAAACCCAGATCAGCATCTTCGGTACATTAAACGGATCCCAGCCGCTGGTTTCTATTAAGGCTTTGCGGCGAAAATGATTGCTGGTTCCTCCAAGTGGAAAAGCAATACCCAACCTTACCAGCGCCGGTAAAATCACGTTAAAATGGGCGTTATATTCAAGAGAAAACTGCCGGGTCAGCCAGTTGTGAGCGGCATTATAATAACCAAGCGGTGCCTGTACGCAGGCCAATTTATTGCCGGCTTCATCAAAGGCTTTGACGGCGGCGCGTAATTGATCAGGGTGCGGACGATCTTCGGCATCATAAATGGTCACAAAAGACCCTTTGGCTCTGGCCAATCCTATGTTTAAGGCTTTGGGCTTGGTTCTGGGGCCAATATCAGGGACAATGATAATCTGCCAGTTTCTTCCCAGTTTTAATTTTCTGGCTACTGCCAGAGTTTCCTCATCATCTGCTTCAAGCAGCAATTTTATATCCAGCCTGTCTTGCGGGTATTTAAGCCGGGAAATGGCCTCGGCCAGTTGGGGAAGCATTTTTGCTTCGCGGTACATTGGCAAGAGCACGGTATATATCGGCCAGATATCAAGGTTCGATGAGGGTTCATCATTACCAGATTTATGGCTTTTGGGCCAAAAATGGATTGCGAGCAATAAGATACGAAAACAGATGGCAAAGATAAAAACCGATAAAAATATAATGCGCCCGATTTGCATTAGTACAGAAATGTCAATAATTGCTGCAATGATTATTGCACCCAACAGCGCAGCCAGCGCAATGCGCTGCGCCGGAATCAGGCCCAAAGAGGCTGAAAAAAGGGGCTTTTCGCGCGCAAGCTCAAATGCTCCGTGAAAAGTTTCAATTTCACGGGCCCGGATTATATATGGGCTTTTCAGTTCCCTGTTTGCACCAGCCTGAGCCGGTCTTGTGCCGGATTCGCTGTTACTGGCTGAATGCGTAACGAGGAAGTTTTCCTCATTAGTCACACCTGTTCCCCCTATCAGGGAATAATAGCCATAATTGTACTATGGGGCGAGTCTTAAATTTTTAGCTTGTCGTCTTAGCTGGCAGAGTAAGCTCTGTGGCTGGTTCGCGCAGATTATACCTGCTGCTCATTACCGCGCCATAGGCACCGACATTGGCAATCAGTAGTACGTCATTTTCACTGGTCGGCGGTAAATACCGATCAACCCCCAAAATGTCCGCAGATTCGCAAATTGGCCCAACAATGGAAACCGGTGAAATATCCTCTTGTTCAAAGAGGCGGCTTAAATTCACCAATTCATGGTGAGATCCGTATAATGCGGGCCTTATCAGCGAGTTCATGCCGGTTTCCAGCCCGGCATATTTTACGGAGCCTTTGGTTTTGGTCTGGGTAACGCTTGCCAATAATACTCCGGACTCAGCTACTAAAAACCGCCCCGGCTCCAGCCAGAACTCAATATCAGGGCATTGGGCGCGCACCAGTTCCAGATTCTGATCAAGCTTTTGCAGATCAAGACTTGCGGCACTGGTATTGTCGGGCACTCCAAGCCCGCCTCCGAGATTGAAAATTCGCACATCTGGAAAGTCTTTGGCCAATCCGGCAAATAGTTCAGCCAGATCCCGCCAGTGATTGGGGTCAAGAATACCGCTTCCGGCATGGGCGTGCAGGCCAATTATCTTCGCATTGGCGGCTAATGCCAGTTCTCTTGCCTTTGCCATATCCTGAATTGGAATTCCGAATTTGGCGCGCGCACCTGCAGTTTGCACATGGCGGTGGTGTCCCCGGCTGCGTTTTGGATCAACCCGCAGCAGAATTTCACTGTTTGCGAAAACTTCCGGCCAATTCTGCAATGGGTGCAGATTATCAATAGTTATCTGTATTTTACGCTTAATCGCTGCTTTGTATTCATGGCGCGGCGCAAAATTGGGCGTAAACAGGATGTTTTTAGGGTCAAGGCCGTTAATACTGGCAAGTGCATGGTCAATTTCTGCCAATGATACACATTCCACCCCGATGCCTTGTTCCGCAATGGTTTGCAGCACTTGCGGGTTGGAATTAGCCTTCATCGCGTAAAACACCCGGCTTATGGCAGATATGGACTGCAAAGAGCGGCTGCGGGATTTGATGGTTGCAAG
Organism: Robiginitomaculum sp.; assembly: GCA_027071965.1. GTDB lineage: Bacteria > Pseudomonadota > Alphaproteobacteria > Caulobacterales > Maricaulaceae > Robiginitomaculum_B. Next base: position 4,500 of record JALSYJ010000204.1, read on the forward strand.
ATCATATATATAGGCGGCTGACTGTTTTGGCTTGATCGACAATAATTCGTCCCGCTTTTGTACCCACCACGGGGCTTTGCCGGGCGTGCTTTTGATTGTTTCTACTTGTGCTTCCTGCCATGGGGGGCCGAAAACCTTGTCTTCAGGCTCCACCTCAACAAGTTCATCATGCAGTCTTCTGGCCAGTTTTTGCGCCTGATCTCCATCTACCACCACCGTAAAGTTCAGATCGTTGGCTGCTTGACTTACCAGCCTGACCGGATGCTCGCGGAATAATTCCAGTGCGGGTGTTAATTTGTGTAAAATAGTACGAATGCCGCGGCCAACCACGCTTACAGAGGCACAGCTCTTTATAATTTTAACCCGGCACAAGGGCTCAAGCTCAGCCTGCAATTGCGACAATGACCTGGCATCAGGGTTTTGGCCTGCATCAAGTGATACGGTAACACTGGCTTGCGAGGTGGAAACCAGATCAATCGACAGGTTGTTTTTGGCAAATGCGGCAAAAGCATTGGCTAAAAACCCGGATTCTCCCCACATGGCAGAAGAAGTCATGGAGACAAGAATCAATCCCTGTTTAACCGTAATCGCCTTTACCCGGGCATGGGTGTCTGCGGGATTGTTGCTGATTCTGGTTCCCGGCGCTTCCGGGGTATGGGTGCATTTTACCAGTATCGGAATATTTGATCGCCGGGCCGGGGGCAGGGCGCGTGGGTGTACCACTTTTGCTCCCATCAATGCAATTTCCTCCGCTTCTTCATAGGACAGATCCTTTAGCAATCGTGCCGAGGGGCTAAGACGCGGATCAGTGCTGAACATGCCGGGCACATCAGTCCATATTTCAAGCTGTTTTGCCTGTAATTTACTGGCAAACAGGGCGCTGGATACATCGGATCCCCCACGCCCCAGCAAAACAGTTTCATTATTGGAATTGCTGGCGATGAAGCCTTGGGTAAGCACAATTCCCGGCTCCAGTTCATCAAGCCTTTGCTGTAATTTTACATCAGGAACATCAGCACAGATTGCAGATAAATATTGTGTGCTGTCTGCGGTGTTTTTTTGTGGAACACTATGCAGCAGTTCTCTGGCATCAAGCAGTATAGTTTTTAGTCCCGATTTTTGTAAATTTGCCGCCCCCAAGGCGGTCGCCATAATTTCACCTTCGGCCATAATGCTGGCCCGGATGCGGGCGCTGGCCTCGCCAACCATTTCAATACCACTTAACCATTTGCCTAGGCGTTGTATGGAAGGCGCAATCAGGCTGTGCCCGTCCACACCCAATTGTGCTGCCAGATCAATATGCACCTGACTTATTTCATCAAGCATGTGGCCGGTTTCGTTTTTTATAGCTGCGACAATTGCCCGCTCCAGCCGGTTAGAGACTTGCGACAAGGCGGAATGTACAACCAATACCCTATTGCCACCAGACATGGCATTCTGCGCCAGCATTTCGATAGTTTGCCAGTTTTCTTTTGTTGAAACACTGGTTCCTCCAAATTTCATGACCACCCATGGCGCAGGATTAATTGTGGTGTTCATTACAAGCTCCAAAGTTACAGTCGGAAAAATATCTCATGAGCACAGAGGTTTCACCAAGTCCAGTACGAAGGCCGGTAAGGCAAAAATAAATCTTGTGTTATCGTGTTTGTGTGTTAGTGTGCTGTCACACTAGCAATAAGGCAAACCGATGACAACCCCGAAAAACCCCGATCAAACATCTGGTGCAGCTCCAGGATCCGATACAGAAAGCCTGTTGCAGGCTATTCGCAGCCTGCAGTCTGGTGATGAACTTTTGCGGTTTTTGACAGATCTGTGCACCCCTGCAGAGTTGCGGGCACTGGCTGCGCGCTGGCAGGTGGCGCAATTGCTGGATCAGGGTGAGCTTTCCTATCGTGAAATCGCAGAAAAAACCGGAGCCAGCACGACAACAGTTGGACGGGTTGCCAGGTTTTTGAAAGAGGAAGCATATCAAGGTTATCGCATTGCCCTGCAACGGGAGGCGGGGCGATGAGCAAGAGCTTGCGGATTGCATTACAAAAAAAGGGCCGCTTGGCCGAGGGCAGTATCAAATTGCTGGAACAATCCGGTCTTGGTATTTTTCGCAATCCCGGAGCTTTGACATGCCGGGCGCGTGGTTTGCCGATAGAGCTGTTATTTGTGCGTGATGACGATATTCCTTCGCTCGTGGCCAAGGGTGTGTGCGATCTTGGCATTGCTGGTGAAAATGTTTTGCTGGAGGAGGCGTTGGCATCGCCTGATGATCAGGGATTGCAAACAGTTCGTTCGTTGGGCTTTTCGTTTTGCACCTTGAAGCTGGCGGCACCAAAAGACAGCAAAATCAGTAGTGTTGAAAATTTGCGCGGGGCAAGAATTGCTACTTCCTACCCGCAGATTTTGGCAAAATATCTACAGGAAAATGATATAATTGCCGATTGTGTTCCGTTAAAAGGCGCCGTGGAAATTGCCCCGGCTCTTGAACTGGCAGATGCGATTTGTGATCTGGTTTCCTCAGGGGCCACTTTGGCCGCTAATGGGCTGGTCGATTTTGCAACAGTAATGAAAAGCGAAGCAGTATTAGTGCGCTCCAGTAATGTATGGGACGATGAGCGTGAGGCTTTGCTGATGCGCCTGCTGCGGCGTATGGATGGAGTAATAGCCAGTCGTGCCACCAAATATATCATGCTCAATGCTCCCAAGTCAGCAATTGGTGAAATTACGGAATTGCTACCAGGCGCCGATGCGCCAACCATTATACCGCTGGCGGGCCGGGAAGATCAGGTGGCGATTCACGCGGTTTGTCGCGAAACAATATTCTGGGACACGCTGGAAGAATTGGAAGCGCGGGGCGCGCAGTCAATTCTGGTTCTGCCCATTGAAAAAATGATGGGTTAGACATGCAAATTCTTGACTGGAACAATTTACAGCTATCCGAACAGGAAGCCGCCTTGCGCCGCCCGGTGTCCGATGACACAGCCGTGCGCAATCAGGTTGCTGATATTCTGGAGCAAGTGCGTCTTGGCGGCGATGAGGCGGTACTAAATTTTTCCAGGCTCTTTGACACAGCACCTGCCAACAAGCTGCAAGTAAATCGCTCAGGAATGGAAGCGGCATGGAACAGGCTGGGCAGTGCCGAGCAAGATGCCATGCGCCGGGCTGTTACAAATATTCGAAAGTTTCATACGGCGCAGGCTCCGGGCAGAATCCGGGTGGAAGTGGAGCCAGGCCTTATTTGCGAGCGCCTTGCCCTGCCTATTGATAGTGTCGGGATTTATGCGCCAGGTGGTAATGCGCCATTGTTTTCATCATTGTTAATGGCGGCTGTTCCAGCGCGACTGGCGGGTGTCAGGAGAATTGCAGTGGCCAGCCCGCCATCAGCAACTGGCAATATTCACCCGACAGTATTGGCTGCGGGATATTTGTGCCATGTTGATGAAGTTTACTGTGTTGGTGGCGCGCAGGCCATTGCCGCCATGGGATTTGGTACAGACAGTATCGATCCGGTTCACAAAATTGTTGGCCCGGGCAATCAATGGGTTAATGAGGCCAAGGCACAAATCTGCCAGTGGCCCGGCGGCCCGTCCATTGATCTTCCGGCGGGGCCGAGCGAAGTAATGGTGCTGGCAGATAGTTTTGCCAATGCAGACTGGGTAGCTGCGGATCTTTTAAGTCAGGCCGAACACGACCCGTTGGCGCAGGTGGTTTTGCTAAGTGACAGCGCCCAGACCATAAAGTCCGTTGAACGCGCTGTTTTGCAGCAGTTACAGGCCCTTCCGCGTAAGGCAATAGCGGAAGAATCCTTAAGAAATGCCCGCTTGATACAGGTTGGCAATCAGCGGCAAATGTTGGATCTGGTGAACCAGTATGCGCCGGAGCATTTAATCATACAGGTCAGATCACCGCGAAAATTGCTTGGCGGTATTCGTAATGCAGGTTCTGTCTTTTTAGGCCCCTATACTCCAGAGGCTCTGGGAGATTACGCCAGCGGCACTAATCATGTCCTGCCCACCGCAGGGGCTGCGCGCAGCTATAGCGGATTAGGGGTGCAGAGCTTTATCAAGTTCATCACTGTGCAAGAAGCATCAAAATCCGCTTTACGGTCATTGGGGCCGGTGGTGCAGGAACTGGCGCAGATGGAAACTCTGGAAGCCCATTCCAGAGCTGTTGCCATCAGGCTGGGGAAGGCCGATGAATAGCTTGATTGATAAAATTGCCAGACCAGAAATTGCAGCTCTTGTCCCGTACAAGGCCCGGGGCGGGGCCAGCACTGATGCTATTGTGCTTGATGCAAATGAAAATCCGTGGCCGCCCCTGACCGGCAGCACAAACAATAACCGCTATCCAGAGCAGCAACCAACAGCTTTGGCGCAGCGCCTTGCAGCATTATATGGTGTTAATCCGGAGCAATTACTAATGAGCCGTGGCGCCGATGAGGCGATTGACCTGCTGGCGCGTGCTACCTGCAGGGCCGGCAGGGATGCGGTGCTGATAACACCGCCCACCTTTGGCCTGTATGCAGTGGCGGCCCGTATTCAAGGTGCTGAGGTAATCGAGGTCAAGCTGGATGATGATTACAAAATTCGCCCCAAAGCCATTACGGCAGCGGCTAAAGCCAATCCGGTAAAGTTGATATTCTTGTGTAGCCCGGGCAATCCTGTTGGTAGCCTGATACCAGGTAACACTGTGTTTGAGCTGGCGGCATCATGTCCTGATCAATTACTGGTGGTAGATGAGGCCTATATAGAATTTTCCGGGGTGGACTCAGTAGTTAGCGCCTTGTCCGATTTTCCTAATCTGGTGGTGTTGCGAACCCTGTCCAAAGCTTATTCTCTGGCTGGCATCCGTCTGGGCTGCGTACTGGCCAATGCTCCGGTGATAGAGCTATTGCGCAAAGTATTGCCTCCATATCCGCTACCGGTGCCGGTGGTGGATGAGGCTTTACGGGCTTTGTCTCCGGTGAATATGAGCATTATAAATCAGCGGATCAATCAGATCAAAGACGAACGAGAGCGGGTGTTTATGGCCCTTGGCAAGAGTTCGTTTGTGCGCCGTATCTGGCCGTCATCTGCTAATTTTTTACTGGCGCAATTACAGGTTAAAACCGATATTCTTCAGCGGCTTCGGGCCAGCGCCATTCACATTAGAGATTTTTCGGCTCTTGGCGCAGGCATGGTGCGGATCAGTATTGGCTCAGAACAGCAAAACGATGCGTTATTGTCCGCCTTTGGTGTTTTGCAAAAGCCCTCCTTGCTCACGCGCAGTTCGGCGGTTAGCCGCCAAACCCGTGAAACCGACATCAGCGCCATGGTCGCGCTTGATGAGAGCGAGCCGGTTCAAATTGCCACTGGTATTGGTTTTTTTGATCATATGCTCGAGCAGATAGCCCGGCATGGAGACTTTTCGCTAGTGATGAATGCCAGTGGTGATCTGCATATTGATGCCCACCACACCATTGAAGACTGCGCTATTGTGCTGGCAGAGGCCTTGCGTAAGGCATTGGGGGATCGTGCCGGTATTGGCCGTTATGGTTTCGTCCTGCCAATGGATGAGGCACAGGCGCAAATTGCCATAGATCTGTCTGGTCGCCCGGCCTTGCGTTTCGAGGCTGATATTGATGATGCTGGTGCCGGTGGTTTTGAAGGGCAAATGGTACAGCACTTTTTTGAGAGCTTTGCTCAACATCTTGGTGCCGCCATTCACATTCGGGCCGATGGCAATAATACCCACCACTTAATAGAGGTTATTTTTAAGGGTGTTGGCCGGGCATTGCGGCCGGCACTGCGCCGTGAAGGCTCGCGAATTCCATCTAGCAAAGGGGTGCTGTGATGGATCTGGTAATTGCTGATACTGGTGTGGCGAATGTGGCTTCGGTGCGCTTTGCCTTTGCCCGGCTGGGTGTCATGGCCAGGATAAGTTCCGATGCCAAGACCCTTTCCGAGGCCGAAAGGCTTGTTCTTCCCGGTGTCGGTTCTGCACAGGCAGGAATGGCTGCTTTGCGGGCAAAAGAGCTGGAGCATGTATTTTTGGACTATCAGCGCCCATTGCTGGGTATTTGTCTGGGTATGCAATTACTGTTTTTGCACAGTGCCGAAGGTGATACTGCCTGTCTGGGCCTGATCCCGGATGAGGTGGTGCCGCTGCCAGCTTCTGATGGCCCGGTGCCGCATATGGGCTGGAATCAGCTAAGGATTGTTCAGGAAGATCCGTTTCTGGCTGGAGTAAGGCCTGATTCATATGTCTATTTTGTCCATTCCTTTGCTGCCAGAACCGGGCCAAACACATTGGCCAGCACCAGTTACGGACTGGATTTTTCGGCGATCATACGC
>JALSYJ010000205.1 GCA_027071965.1 Robiginitomaculum sp.
AGCCTAAAACCATTGGCAGCTCCAAGGCAGTAGGTGAACCGCCGTTTATGCTGGCAATTTCTGTGCACAGCGCCTTGCGCGCAGCCATTGCCGATGCACGCCAACACAAGGACTTTACCCCCTTAAACGCACCAGCAACGCCTCAGAACATTTTATCAGAACTGCTGGCAAAATGAGCCCGCACAACCGTCCGCAAGTGCAAATTACCCTGGTGGAAACACAAGGTTCATCCCCGCGCAATGCCGGGGCAAGAATGTATCTGTGGGACAACGGACAGGCTGGAACCATTGGCGGCGGCGAGCTGGAATTTCGTGTAAGCGCAATTGCAAGGGACATGCTGTTACAAAAAAAAGCGCTGCCAAAATTACTGGATTTTCCTCTGGGCCCGGTTCTTGGGCAATGTTGCGGCGGGTTTGTACGGGTACTTATTGAACCAAATCCTGAAAATATTTCGACAAGCGCGGACATGGCGGTTTTAACCTGCTTGCAAACTGGCAAAAAAACCTTACAGCCGCCAAGCGGCCCGGCGGGGAAAATTGAAATACTGGACAAAAGCCAAAGGGCCTGCCCAAAGCTAACGGCATTGGATGAATGCAGGTTTGTTCTGGAACAACCGGCCATCAAGCCAAGGCACGTATATATATTTGGTGCGGGACATATTGGATCAGCATTGATCAAAGTTTTAGAGCCAACCGGATTTAAGCTGCACTTGATTGATGGGCGCAAAGACTATGGTGGCGATAATTCGGATGACCCGGTGCAAAGCGCCATAGAGGCCCCGGCTAATGCCCTGTTTGTAATTCTTACCCATTGTCATGATCTTGATTACCAATTGTGCCGGTGTATTTTACAAAAATCTGAGCTGCAATTCTGTGGGCTGATTGGTTCCGCTACTAAAGGAGCGAGATTTATCACAAGACTTAAAGCCGATGGACTTAGCCAGAAACAAATTAGTAAGTTAACCTGCCCCTTGGGACTAAGGAATATTGGAAACAAGGATCCAGCAGAAATTGCCATCGCCATAGCCGCGCAATTGCTACAGAAAAGGGAAAACATAACCGATGGAAATTGATATTTTACCGTGGGTGTCCATGGCCTTGCGCTGGCTGCATTTAATTGCAGGCATTGCCTGGATAGGATCCAGTTTTTATTTCATATGGCTGGATAATTCCCTGCGCCCCGAAGCAGATGAAAAAGAAGCCGGGGTCACTGGTGGCCTGTGGGCAGTGCATGGCGGCGGTTTTTATCACAAAAAGAAATACACAATAGCACCGGACCATTTGCCCGACACCTTGCACTGGTTCAAATGGGAGGCTTATGTCACCTGGCTAAGTGGAATTGGATTGCTGGTTCTGCTTTATTACTGGCAGGCGGATCTATATTTGATCGACCCGTCGAAAATAGCATTTGGCCAATGGTCTGCTACAGGGTTTGGCCTTGGTATTTTAGCCGCTGGCTGGATTTTCTATGACGGGACATGTCGTCTCTTTAGCAAAACAAACAGTCTTGTCTCCGGAGGTTTATGGTTTGCGTTTTTGGTGCTTGGCGCATTTGTCCTAAGCAAGGTTTTTACTGATCGCGGCGCCTTTATACATGTAGGAGCCATGATCGGAACCGCCATGGCTGCCAATGTGTTTTTGATAATTATTCCTAATCAGAAAAAAGTGGTCGCTTCCATGTTAAATGGCGAGCAGCCCAAAGCAGAATTATTACGCATGGCCAAACAGCGCAGCGTGCACAACAATTATATGACCTTGCCGGTTTTGCTGATTATGGTTTCTTCGCACTATCCCAATATAACCAGCCATCCCCTTAACTGGTTGTTGCTGGCGCTTTTATCTTTAAGCGGAATAATTATTCGCCATTTTTTCAACCTTCGCCACAAGGGCAAGGTTTTATACCCGATATTGCTCGTAGGAGTCGGCTTGTTTGTGCTTACCATGATCTTTGCATCACTTAGCGATAAAAAGCTAAAACCTGCCTTTAACACGGTGAGCTTTAACGAAGTGCAGGAAATTATTCAACGCAATTGCACAGCCTGTCACAGCGCCAATCCGACCCATTCAATTTTTAGAAGCGCTCCGATGGGGCTTGCTCTGGATAGCAGGGAAGACATCGAAAAATATTCCGATGGTATTTACCAAAGAGCGGTAATAAGCAAAACCATGCCTATGGGAAAAGACCATAATATGAGCGATGAAGATCGGCAGAAACTGGGCGTGTGGATTGAAAATTTGCGAAGTGGATCATGAACAAAACCATAGCTGCACAGGCTTTAACCGCCGAAGATTTTGCGCCATTTGGCGATGTTATTGAAGCTGCTGGAGACGCTGTTGCCATAAATCAGGGTCAAACCAGACGCTTTGATGATCTGGCAGAGCTGCAATTAACAGGCAAAGGCGGCAAAGCTGCACTTAGTATATTTAGAACCAGACCCTTGGCCCTGCCATTGCTGTTACGGCAAATGGAGTGTCACCATCTTGGCAGTCAGGCTTTTGTGCCCCTGTCTGCAAAACCATGGCTGGTAATAGTTGCGCCCAGGGGTAAATTTGATCAAAGCAAAATGCGAGCCTTTCTCGCCTCCGGCAAACAGGGGGTGAACTTTCGTCCCGGGACATGGCACCATTTCTCATTGGCGCTTGGTGAAATTTGCGAGTTTTTGGTAATTGATCGCAAATCTGATGAAAGTGATTGCGAACAGGTTGAACTATCCCCGCCAATAGAGGTGACAGGCCTGCCATGAGTAATAAAACCGCCCATCGCGGGCCCATAGCCCATATTACTGAAGACCCGGCAC
>JALSYJ010000206.1 GCA_027071965.1 Robiginitomaculum sp.
CTGTGCAAGCCTGCAATTTGCAATTTAACATCATATTGATCCGACCAGAACCATGGTACAGCATTATAAGGTTTGGGTTTCTCGCAAATAGCTGCTGCTGCAGCTTTGCCCTGATCAATGGCATTTTGCACCGATTCAAGACGTAAATTTCGGCCATAAAGCGCACTGGGGTGATGACTTACATCACCGACCGCATAAACATGCCTGGCCGAAGTCTGGCAAAGTTCATCAACCACAATACCATTTTCACAAACAATTCCTGCCTCTTGTGCCAGCTCCTCATTAGGGATAACCCCGATTCCAACCACTACAATATCGGCAGGCAGTTTTTTGCCGTCCTGCAAAGTGACAGCCTTAACTTTTTGCTCACCCTCAAAACAGGTGGCAGTAGTGTTCAGTAGGATTTGCACACCTGCCTTGCGATGAATTTCTGTTATAATATCTGCAAGCTCAGACCCGGAAACCCGTGCCAGAACCCGATCCTGTGCCTCCAGTACGGTTACATCCATGCCTTGTTTTACTGCGGTGGCAGCACACTCAAGACCAATATATCCAGCTCCGATTGCGATCAGCTTTTTGCCCGGAGCAAAAGCCTTGCGGATATGTTCGGCATCGGCCAAAGATCGCAAGTAATAAATCTGCTCAAGATCATTGCCGGAAATTGGCAGGGGCCTGGGCCTGGTACCCGTTGCCAGTACCAGGTCTGAAAAACCAAGCATGCTGCCATCATCCAGCTCGATGCAGGACTTATCAAGATGCAGGCTTGTAACCCGGGTTTGCGTACGCAGTTGAATATCAAATTTTGACCAGAACTCATCGGGGCGCAAAAATAAATCCTCACGGGGCATATTGGATGACAAATACGCCTTGGACAAAGGTGGCCGCTGATATGGCGGAACAGCTTCATCGCCGATCAAGGTAATCGGCAGCCTGTAACCCAATTGCCGTAAACTGGCTGCCACTTGTGCGCCAGCCTGTCCTGCGCCGACGATCACGGTTCCTGCTTGCACGAATGGCTCCTATTGTTCTGGCTGCCAGCAATAGTAAAAGACAATCGCCAGCTAGCAAAGCCTGAATAATTGTTTTACAAGCCTGTTTGTCTGGGAATATGGAAAATTAGTCATGCAGAAACTGACAATTGCCATTGTTGCAAGCTCATTATTTGCCATTGCCTCCTGTTCTGCCGAACAAGATACAGAATCAGAGAAAACACCATTTGATCAAAAACAGAACATGGCTTTCACCACAGAGCCAATAGCGGATATAGAAGTCCCCAAACAATGGGCAGATGCGGATATTAGCATGGGCAAGCGCGAATTTAGCAAATGCAGGGCATGTCACACCACATCCAAAGGCGGAGCGCAACGCATTGGCCCCAATCTCTATGGTGTTTTTGGAGCCAAAGCTGCAAACAATCCTGAATTTCGTTTTTCAAGGGCTTTGCAGGACAGCAATATCGTGTGGACTGCCCGGACAATGGATCAATGGATTGCTGATCCAAAACAAATGGTAAAGCGAACCAGCATGAGTTTTGTCGGCATTCGCAACCCTGAAAAACGCGAGGCGCTGCTGGCCTATTTATACCAGCAAACCCGATCAGATACCCAAGAAACTAAAACTTCCGCCACCAACCCAGACCAATAGCCCTATCGGCAACTACATTGCGCCCGGATACTGGTTGCATTACATAAAACTGAATTGCTGACGTTGGCGAATATGACCAGACCAAAGATCCTTGGGTTTTGACTGATCGCAAGGTTCTGGTGCCGGAAAATACGGCCCGGTCACCATGCAGGACAAATACCTGCCCCATCAGCATAATATTCTTTGCCGGATAAATTCCCGCTGTCATATCAAGACGCCACTCATCAGGTATGGTTGCGTTTCTAAACTGCCGCGCAACCTGAAAGTCCAGAAAACCATGACGCCGAAATAGTGAAAACGAACGACCGGCCAATGCTCTTACTTCCCACTCAAGATCACCCTCACCCAGCCGTATATCCAGACCATTTTCAGCATTTCCTGGAATAGACACCCCGCCCTGTACAGAAAAAACCCACTTGCTCAAATCAGCAATTTTCCGCTTTATTGCAATTTGCGAAGCACCAATGCCAGTTCTGGCATCCATGGTATCGTCCCGTTGCAGGCGCACATCCTGTACAGCAAATCGAGCCGTAAGCGACCAGCTTTCAGACAAGCCATATTCCCCATAAACAGCAGACTCCAGCTTGTAAAAATCTATCCTTTGCAGCGGGTCACCATCATCACTATAGGCAATTTGGGCGCTGTGAACAGCAACAGAAGTGATCACTTCCGATGCTCCTGGCTTCTGTAACCAGGCCCCTGCCAATGCCGGGAGGCAAAACCCTGCCCAAAGCAGGCACAGCCAGAACCAGCCCCGCCAGATTATTCTTACACACCCGCGCACTTGTTCATCCGCCCCTACCCCCTTGGCAAAACTTTAATACACGCCTGTGCTGTAAATGCCCAATAAAACAATCATTCTACCTGCACCTACTACTAAAAGCAAATGGACTAACAGCATGCATGCAGATGAATTAACTGTAATTAAAAGATTTTTTGAAATTCTAACCCCTAAAATCAGATGGATATAATATGACCGATCTTAGCGCTGCCCTTAGCATGTCTCAATTGGCAAAGCTTGCGCAATCCAAAAATCCGCAAAAGCGGGATAAGCTGTTTTTAGCTCTGGGATCCCTGTGCGCCCAAAAACCATTAGATGAAACTCCGCAAGACAGCGCCTTTTGCGAGATTATGTTTTTGCTCA
>JALSYJ010000207.1 GCA_027071965.1 Robiginitomaculum sp.
ATGCGCCGGGAATAAATTCAATATTCATCGACAGGACAACCAATGCGCCACCAATATAAAACAAAGCCATGATCGGAACTAAAAAGCTGGCAACACGGGCAATGGATTTAACCCCTCCCATAATTACAAATGCCACCAGAACCGCCATAACAATGCCACTTATCCATTTTGGAGCATTCATATTTTGCTCGAATAAAGCAGCAACACCATTAGCCTGTACCAGATTACCCGTGCCAGGTGCGGCAATTGCAGTACAAATAGCAAAAATCCATGCCAGCCATACCCAGTTCTTTCCCATGCCGTTTTTGATGTAATACATGGGCCCGCCCACATGTTGGCCCTTTTCGTCGGTTTCACGAAACCTTACCGCCAATAATGCTTCGGAGTATTTGGTAGCCATGCCCAGCACGGCAGTCATCCACATCCAAAACACGGCACCAGGTCCTCCAAGGGTAATTGCAGTTGCCACACCGGCAATGTTACCGGTGCCAATGGTTGCGGATAGTGCAGTAAACAGGGCTGCAACCGGAGAAATCTCACCAGAATCCTTATCGGCACCTTCCTTGTTTTTTCCAAACAATAATCCAATGGCATAGGGCAGTCGTCTGACAGACATAAAGCGCATGCCCACGGTCAAATACAAACCTGTGCCAAACAACAGGGCGACCAATGGCCAATTCCATATCCAGCCGTCGATTTTACCTAATACTTCCTGTACGGTTTCCATGCCCCATCCCCCGGATTGTGTTCCATTTTCGTTGGCGCGAATTAACCACTTGCGATCAGTGCTTGCAAGTGAACTTATTGCCATTACTGTGCGCGCAGACAAAATTTAATCATCTTGAGGGACATATGAACACGATTATAGAGCCATTTCGCATCAAAACCGTTGAACCCATCCGGATGACTTCTGTGGCCGAGCGCGAAAATATTTTGTGTGACGCTGGTTATAATCTGTTTTCTATTGCCAGCCGGGACGTGTTGATTGACCTATTAACCGATAGCGGCACTGGCGCCATGAGCACAAAGCAATGGGCATCAATTATGCAGGGCGATGAAAGCTATGCAGGTTCGCCCAGTTTCAAGCGTTTTGAGGTGGCTATTCAAAATCTGTTTCCATTTGCCCACATCATTCCTACCCATCAGGGCCGGGCTGCCGAAGCAATTTTGTTTTCGATTATGGGAGGAGCTGGCAGACATATTCCTTCCAACACTCATTTTGACACCACCAGAGGCAATGTGGAAGCTACAGGGGCGGAAGCTCATGATCTGGTAATAGAAGAAGGAAAAGATCCGCAAAACCAGCACCCATTCAAAGGCAATATGGATGTGAACCGTCTGGATGAGTTCTTGTTAAAATACAAAGGCAAGGTGCCTTGTGTGATGCTCACTGTAACCAATAATGCCGGAGGTGGTCAGCCGGTAAGTCTGGAAAATATTCGCGCTACAAGAGCGATAGCCAAAAAACACGGGCTTCCCTTTATTATCGATGCCTGCCGGTTTGCCGAAAATGCGTGGTTTATTAAATTGCGTGAACCCGGTCAGCAGGATCGCTCCATCACAGATATTGTCCGGGATATGTTTGAAGGTGCTGACGGCATGACCATGTCGGCCAAAAAGGATGCTTTTGCCAATATAGGTGGCTGGCTGGCCTTAAACGATAGTGAACTGGCAGAAAAAGCCCGTACCAGACTAATATTGACCGAGGGCTTTCCCACCTATGGAGGTTTGGCCGGGCGTGATCTTGAGGCTATTGCCCAGGGCCTGACTGAAATTGTTGATGAGGATTATTTGCGCTACCGGGTGGCCGTAAATGAATATATTGGCAAGCGCCTTGAGGATATGAGCGTTCCTATAGTAAAGCCAGTTGGCGGTCATGCGGTGTTTATTGATGCCCGGGCATTCCTGCCACATATTGAGCCTTTGCATTATCCGGGACAATCCTTAGCATGCGAAATGTATCGTGTATCTGGAGTGCGTGCCTGTGAGATCGGCACTGTAATGTTTGGCCGCAAGCCTGATGGTTCAGAGCACCCGGCAGCAATGGATCTGGTGCGACTGGCAATTCCAAGACGTACCTATACCCAAAGTCATGCTGATTATATGTTGGAGCGGATTGCTGATATTGCCCGGAACAAAGATAAATTACGCGGCATGCGTATCACATGGGAGCCACCGGCAATGCGCCATTTTACTGCAAAATTTGAAATGATGGCAGACTGATCAATTGCCCATATCCGGGCACAGGTTTGATGATAGGGGGGATAATGGATTGGTTAAGTGTGCTGCCGCCATTGGTGGCAATTGCAATTGTTCTTTGGAAAAAGGAAGTAATTCTGGCTTTACTTGCTGCAATTATAACTTCGGAAGTTTTATTGCTGGTATCGGGGCAGGGATTTTCACCATTATTGGGCTTGTTGGCGGCTATTGACAGGATAGCAGCAGTTTTTTCCAGCGCATCCAATACCAGAATTTTGATGTTCAGCCTATTGATAGGGGCATTACTGGCGTATTTGCGCTATTCGGGCGGAGTTACTGCGCTGGTTGATTTTTTAATCAACAACCGACTTACCAGAAGCCGCAGACAGGCTGGCCTGCTTAGTTTTGGTGTTGGTGTGGTATTATTTATTGAAAGCAATCTGTCGATTTTAACTTCCGGAATTTTATCACGGGGAATTTATGATCGCTTTGGTCTTAGCAGGGAGCGCTTGGCCTATGTGATTGACAGCACTGCTGCTCCGATCTGCATTTTATTATTGTTCAATGGCTGGGGAGCCTATGTACTTGGTCTGCTAGGGGGATATGATTTTAGCAATCCGGTGCAAATACTGATCGGCTCAGTAGCATTTAATTTTTATGCATGGATAGCACTTGCGATTGTGTTGTTCACAATCATTACCGACAAGGTGCATGGCCCCATGCGAAGAGTTGATGCCAAGATCGAGACCGCTGCCGAAATTCCGCCAGAATATGCAGCCTCCAGTCCGCGATATATGTTAGTACCGCTAATGGTTCTTATCACAGCGATTTTCGGGTTTATGTGGTGGACTGGCGATGGCGTTCTAATAGATGGTGATGGTGCGCGCTCTATATTGTATGCCACCTTTTTAGCCAGTTTGACGGCTTATATAATGATGTTGGCCTCAAAGCGCTTCACCCACGTTAAACTGGTCAAAATTGGGTTTTCAGGCATGAGTGACCTGTTACCTCTGGTTAGCATCGTGTTGTTGTCTTTGGCTTTGGGGGCGAGCTTAAAGGCGCTGGGCACCGGGGCTTATATTGCCGGGCTGGCTGATGATAACCTTCCGCGAATTTTGATAATTCCCATGTTATTTGCTGCCGGGGCTATCATGTCTTTTACTACGGGTACTTCATGGGGAACCTTTGCCCTGTTAATCCCAATCGGCGTGCCTCTTATCCAGAACCTGGGCTTGCCGCCTTCGTTAGTATTGTCAGCCATATTGGGTGGTGGAGTATTTGGTGACCATTGCTCGCCGATTTCTGATACTTCAGTGGTTTCCGCACTGGCAGCGGGGTGTGATCTGCTGGATCATGTACGCACCCAATTACCTTACGCACTGTTTGGTGGCGGGCTGGCATTTGCAATGTATATGATTGCCGGACTGATTATGTTGTAGGGGCTATTTAAGGCGTAGCTCACTTAAGGCCAATGCCAGCCAGCCAAGAATGAGCAGACCTCCCGAAACCGGAGCCATGCCGGGAATAAATATTTCTGGTGCAAAAATTAACAGGCTAAGGGCACCAGCAAACATATACCCGCCCAGCACAAACAAGGCGCTGGCAAGATGTGCACTGCGGGCAAGGGCGATTAAGGCGGCCAGCATATGCAGACTCTGCACCAACCCGGCAGAATGTAAAATTCTTATACTGGTTTCATTGTCGGCTGTGTGCGCTGCCATGGATAACAAAACTACGCCCAAGGCTCCTCCGAGGGCGGCCAGAGTTCCAAGCGGCTTGGACAGCTTATTCACTACGCAATGCCTGCCAGGCCTGTGGTCGGGTAATCATGGTTTTAATCAGATGGACATTCTGCTTGGCCACTTCGCCGGGCAGATCATTTGCAGCCATTGCCTCTGCCTCATTGAATTTTCCCTGCAAGCCTAAAACCAAAGCCAGGTTTTGACGGACTTTGGCACTGGCGCCGGGTTGGGCATTGGCTCGAAGCAACCATTTTTCAGCGGTCACGGGGTCTCCTTGCAATGCGTGGCTAAGGCCGATATTGGACAGGATGTCCGGATCATTAGGGGAAAAAGCCAAAGCCCGGGTAAAGTGATTTATGGCCTTGTCGTGATTATCGCTTTGATCATAGGCCACACCGATGGCCGAAATTATTTTGGGATTGGCAGGATCTTGTTGCAGAGCAGATTGCAAAAAGGCAATTGCATTTTGTGCATGGCCGTCTTCAATCAGGGCCTGCCCGGTGACTAATAATAAATCCCTGTCATCCGGGAAAAGTGCCAAAGCCTGCGAGCCAATGGTAGCAGCTCGTCCGGGATTACCCACAACACGCACAATTCGCGCCAGCTCCAAAGCTGCTTCACGGTCAGCAGGATTGTTTTCATACTCCTTGGCCCAGAACGCTGCCTGAGAAAGAATATCAAGACGGGCAATATCGTCACGAACTGCGCGGCTCTCAGGGCGAATATCCCGAATCATTTCCTCTGCAATAGCGGTTTCTTCTTCGCTGGCCGGGGTGGCACAGGCCACTAGAATCAGGGGCAAAGTCATAAGTGACAGCAATTTGGCCATTACAGGTAGATTAAAGGGGCGCATATTGACAATCCTTGTGTTAACAGAGGCAAATTTGCGAAATTGCCGTCAAGATATGGTTAATAAATATTCACTATTTGGAATCTGCTATGAAAAACCAATTGCCCGAAAGCATTAAATCCGGTGCATCACCACTTTATTTACTTACTCCGGATCTATTGCAGCATTGGTTAAAGCTGATGCCGGAAACCGTGGTGGACTGGGTGCGCTCAAATGGCTTTAGCGCCAAAACCGCTCAGATTATGAAAATTCCGGTAGACGGTTGTCCAGAGCTTACCCTTGTTGGACTTGGTCAAAAACAAACCGCAGAAGATATTGGTGCTTTACCTGCGCTTTTAGGTGAGGGTGATTATTTTCTAGCCTTTGCCCCCGCAGCACTGGATCGCAGCCAGATGGCGTTGTTTTGGCTGATGGGCTGTTATCGCTTTGAAGATTTTAAGGATGCTAAGTCAAAACCAGCCTGTTTGCATATTGCTGGCGCAAACCGGGCATTGGTTTTGGCTAAAGCCGAAGCAATTGTTCTGGCCAGAGACTTGATCAATACACCTGCCAATATTCTTGGTACCGAGGCGCTTGAAAAAGCAGTTTTTGATCTGGGTGCAAAGTTTGGCGCCATGGTTAGCAGTATTGTTGGCAATGATCTGCTAGAGGAAAATTACCCTATGATCCATGCGGTTGGACGGGCTGCGGAACAAGCACCAAGACTGGTGCATCTAATGTGGGGGAATGAGAGCAATCCGGCAATATCTCTGGTTGGCAAGGGAGTTATTTTTGACACTGGCGGCTTGAATATTAAAACCGGGAAATTCATGAAGCTAATGAAAAAGGATATGGGTGGTGCTGCCAATGCCATGGCGCTGGCGCGCATGATAATGCAGGCAAAATTACCAGTATTTCTGAATTTATTTGTCCCGATTGTGGATAATGCAATTTCCGGCAATGCATACCGGCCCAGTGATGTACTAAACTCGCGTTTGGGACTTACGGTAGAGATTGACAATACAGATGCTGAAGGGCGGCTTATTCTGGCTGATGCGTTAACCCGCGCTGTTGAGGATCAACCTGAATTACTGATAGATTTTGCTACCCTGACGGGCGCAGCCAGGGTGGCATTAGGCCCGCAAATGGCCCCATTTTATACAAATGATGACGAATTGGCTAATTGGCTGCAAAGGGCGGCCAAGGCAAGCGCTGATCCGGTATGGCAAATGCCGTTATGGGACGGCTATGATAATTGGCTTGATAGTGATATTGCTGATATTTGTCATACCTCCAGCAGTCCAATGGCCGGGTCAGTAACTGCTGCCCTATTTTTGCAACGTTTTGTTGCAGGTATCCCGTGGATTCACTTTGACATTTATGGCTGGTCTGAGAAGCAGCGCCCAGGCCACCCCGTTGGTGGTGATATTCAGGGGCCGCTGGCCGTGTTTTCCATGTTGCAGGAGAAGTATCAGTGTGAGTAAGGCATTTGACCCGAGAACTACACCGGCCAGAGCTGATTTGGCTGCAGATTTCTTACAAGGCCAAATAAGTGCCAGAAAATTTGTAGCCGGGAGGAAATTGCGTGTTCAGGCAATGGTAGCTGATATGGTGGCAGCTCCTGATGAGAATCAGAGCCTGCAAACACAATTGCTGTTTGGTGAAGAAATCATCGTCTATGAGAAAAAGAACGGCTGGGCATGGGGGCAGGCAGTTGTTGATGGTTATGTGGGATATGTAAATGCTGATGCCCTTGCTCTGAAAGAACAGGAGCCAGATTATCGAGTATGTTCCTTGCGTACGGCGGTTTTTTGTCAGCCTGACGTTAAAGCGCCGGTGTCTGGTTTTCTGCACTGTAATTCCCTAGTGCAGGTTGAGGCTAGGCAAGGAAATTTTGGAAAAGTTTCTGATGGCTGGGTATTTTGGGGCGATTTAGCGCCAATAAATACAGTAGCACCGGACTGGGTGGAGGTTGCGCATAAATATTTGCATGCGCCATATGTCTGGGGTGGGCGCAGCAGTTTTGGTCTTGATTGTTCAGCTTTGGTGCAAAATGCACTGCTGGCCGCCGGGAGTTCATGTCCCCGGGATTCAGATATGCAAGAGGCTGTACTGGGAGAACCTGTATCCTTGTCAAAAATGGAAACAGGTCTGCTTCGTGGGGATTTGGTGTTCTGGCCTGGGCATGTGGGAATTATGCTTGATCATAAGCAGTTCTTGCACGCCAACGCCTATCATATGGCCACGGCTATAGAGCCTTTGACTGCGGCAATCAGTCGCATACAAAAAACCTCCGGATCGGTTCGTTCGATCCGAAGGTTGCTCGAAGCCTAAGCGTAAGGCGAAAGCTTTAGTCTGACGATTCGCCTTACACTGATGCTCTTACTGTGCTTTTATTGCGAAGGAACTTCCGCTGAGTCTATGGCATCCGCGACCGCTTCAGAAGTTTTCTCGATTATCTGCGCGGCTTCTTCAACAACATTGTCTGCAATTGTCGGCAAGGCCACCGGATTATCAGAATGGGTGCGCAACCATGCGATTAAATTTGCCCTGTCTTTTGGCTTTTTAATGCCGGCAAATCCCATGATTGTTCCTGGCATAAACTCCTGTGGCTTGGTAAAAAAGGCATCCAGGTTTTCAAAACTCCAAGTTAATCCTGCGTTCTTTAGTGCCGCAGAATATCCAAAAGATTCAACGTGCGCCGTCTTGTTTCCAACTATATCCCATAGATTTGGACCAAGTCTGCGACCTCCATCTTTTTCAAAGGTATGACAGGCTACGCATTTTTTTGCGACCCGCGCTCCTGCCTCAACATTGGCGTTGGCAAGTAGCTCTTCCAGACTTGCCTGCTTAACCTCTTCGGCCGGTGCTGTATTTTCCTGTGTCTTTGTCACCTCAATGGCATAACCAGGTTTTTCCGGCTGTGTGGAGTG
This sequence comes from Robiginitomaculum sp., assembly GCA_027071965.1. Classification (GTDB taxonomy): domain Bacteria; phylum Pseudomonadota; class Alphaproteobacteria; order Caulobacterales; family Maricaulaceae; genus Robiginitomaculum_B. The sequence continues at coordinate 7,704 of JALSYJ010000207.1, forward strand.
AATCAAAGAGTGACTGACTTCCTTGATTACAAAGATCACCAGTCCAGTTACTAAAATTGCTGCAAAAATTTTATTCCAAAAAAGACCGCCCATTTGGCCTAACCCTCATTATTATTTTCAGATCCATGCCCACCGATGAAACTGATTCATCCAGTGTTTTACATGACAAAATCATAAGAACAAGTCGCAGATTTCAATTGCAGCTTTGAAGCATTGATTTATGGCTATTGCCAAGGCCGCAATCAAGCGGGATAAGGTTGCCATGAATACCTGTATTGTAATACCGGCCAGGATGGCTTCTACGCGATTACCCGGCAAGCCCCTGGCTGATATAGCCGGGGTCCCAATGGTGTTGCGGGTGGCAATGGCGGCAAGAAAAGCCGGGTTTGCAGAGCCTTTGATTGCGGCAGCAGACAAAGAGATATTTGATTGTGCGCAGGCTGCCGGGTTTTCTGCAGTTATTACGCCTCCTGAATTGCCCTCCGGCACAGACCGGGTGCAGGCCGCTATCAATAGTTCTCCTTTGACCAAAGAAGCGGACTTTATTGTGAACCTGCAAGGAGATCTTCCTGCCATTGCTCCGGAATTGATACAGAAGGTTGTGCGGGTATTGGAGCGGGCAGATTTTGCACAAATTGCCACTTTGATCGCAAAAGTCACATCTGAGTCAGAAAAATCAGATCCCGACGTGGTAAAGGCGATTGTCACCGCTTTGGGGCCGGACGGAAACCCGTTGCAGGACGATATATTGCGGGCGCTTTATTTTACTCGGGCCGCCGCCCCTTTCGGAGATGGGCCCATGTATCAGCATATTGGAATTTATGCCTATAGGCGTGATGCTCTTGCCAGGTTTACTTCACTTTCGCCCAGTGAACTGGAAAGAGTAGAAAAACTGGAACAGTTACGGGCTTTGGAAAATGGAATGCAAATCGCGGCGGCTGTAGTGGATGAGGTGCCGATCGGAGTCGATAATCCAGAAGATCTGGAACAGGTGCGAGTTGGTTTTAAGGGTGATGAGTAATGGATAAAATTTCATTTCAGGGGGTGCCTGGCGCTTATTCTCATATGGCTTGTGTCAAGCATTACCCGGAGCTTGAGCCGATGGCTTGTGAGAGTTTTGAGCAGGCATTTTTTGTTGTAAGTGAAGGCAAGGCCAAGTTTGCCATGATTCCGGTGGAAAACACTCTGGCTGGCAGAGTGGCTGATATTCATTATTTGTTGCCAGAATCAAATCTTGAAATCCGTTCCGAGCGATTTTTGCCAATCAAGCACCAATTGCTGGCCAAAGAGGGGGCCAGTCTGGATACGGTCAAAAGGGCTCATTCTCACATTATGGCGCTGGGCCAGTGCCGGTTATCCTTAAAGCGGCTGGGCATTAAGGCGGTTCATGCCAATGATACTGCCGGGGCTGCGCAAATGATCTCCGAGCAGGATTCGCTGGAAGATGCAGCTGTGGCTTCGGATCTGGCCGGGGAGGCTTATGGGCTGGTTAATCTTTGCGCAAATATTGAAGATGCAGCACATAATACCACCCGGTTTCTGGTTATGCAGCCCGCACAAGAGCTTGTTCCATATCAACCACAGAAAAAATATATCAGCAGTTTTGTTTTTGAGGTCAAAAACACTTCCGGAGCGCTTTATAAAGCCATGGGCGGCTTTGCCACCAATGGTATCAATATGACCAAGCTGGAAAGTTATCAATTGGGAGGCAGCTTTACTGCGACCAGATTTTTTTGCGATATTATGGGGCATCCAAAAGAGCCTGCAGTTGCGCAGGCAATAGAAGAAGCCGGTTTTTTCTGTTCAATACTGCGCCGTGTTGGAACCTATGAAGCTGACCCTTTTCGCGACCATAAATAAAAATTTGATTTGGGTCAGAAAATCCAACATTTATCTGTTAAACGGGTACATAACCCTGATCGTTTGCCGCCCAATTACGCAATAACAAACCGCTTGCAGTATGATCAAAGGGTGGCAGCACATCCGGATGCTTTCCTGCCAAAATTAATTTTACCTCTTCGCGAGTAAACCAGTGCGCATCTTCTAATTCGTCTTCTAAGGTGATTTGGGAGCTAAGCGCAGTTGCAACCATGCCTATCATCAGCGAATGGGGAAACGGCCATGGCTGTGAAAATGCGTAAGAAACTTTACCAACCCGTATTCCGGCTTCTTCCATTACTTCTCGTCGACATGCTTCTTCCAGGCTTTCTCCTGGTTCTACAAACCCGGCCAGTGTCGAATATCGGCCCGCAGGCCAGCTTGCATTTCGGCCAAGTAAACAGTGATTATCATCAATAACCATCATAATAACTGCCGGGTCAACACGCGGGAAATGCTCTGCATCACAACTATTGCAAATTCGTTTTTCCCCGCCGCCTGCAAGTTGTGATGGTGCGCCACAACATCCGCAAAACCGATTTAGCGAATGCCAGTTAGCCAAAGAAATAATTCTCCCGGCAATTGCCAAATCATTTGCCGGCAACAGGGCCAGACCCTCACGCAAGGATAAGAACCGGCCCATGGCATCAAACAGATCATCGTTGATTCCTGGTTCTACCGCGATTGCAAACCATGGGCGGCGGGATTTATGCTCCACCCCCAAAAACAACATATCGGGGTTATGATTGCTAAAATGTTGCAAGATTTCGGCGCTAACCAAAACCAGCATGCCCTGGTCGTCAGTTAGTATCTGATCATTTCGCACAATTACAAAAACCGCATCAGGGTGATTTTGCAGCTTTATTATTGCATCTGGTTTTTTACGCAAAGCATCCAGGCGATCCAGCGGATCGCCACTTAGGGAAATGGTAAATTGCTCCGGTTCCATTTTGGCCCCTGGCATAAGCGTGCGTTATCAGGTCATTATTGCGGGTTTTTTTTGCGTCTTGGGCGAGGCCGCAATAAAAAGCGGTGAATCAGCAATCCGATACCGGTAAGGGTAAAAACCGATGCACTAAACGCAAAGAAAATCAGCAAGGGATGATTAAAATCATCCCGATCTCCATAGTCCATAATATGCAGCATCCAGAAAAAATCAAACAAGCGCCATACCG
>JALSYJ010000208.1 GCA_027071965.1 Robiginitomaculum sp.
CCAATACTGGCCCGGCAGCGCTTATTGCAATGTCCAGCGGTCATGAGAATGACGACACACGCTGGGGCGCAGTGGCGGCGTGGGCCTGGCTGCAGGGTCGGGTGGTTGATGCATTGCAATCTGATGAGCGGTTTGCTGCTTCTGCCATTATATCTTATGGCCATTCCCGTTATGGCAAAGCGGCATTGCTGGCAGCGGCATTTGACCGGAGAATTGACAGTATAATTGCTCATCAGTCAGGCACGGGCGGCGCATCTCTTAGCCGGGGTAATATTGGTGAAACCGTTGCTAAAATCACCAAATCCTATCCGCACTGGTTTTCCAGAAAATTTGCATCATTTTCCAATAACATAGACAAGCTGCCGGTAGATCAGCATCAATTGCTGGCCTTGATTGCGCCGCGACCGGTATTTTTGGGAAATGCCAGACGTGATGTATGGTCTGATCCGAACGGGGCATTTCGTGCGGCGCAGGCTGCGAGCAGGGCGTGGGAGTTTTTTGGCGAAACCGGATTGCAGCAAGACAGGCTGGTTCCATTTAATCCAAAGGCCAATATTGCGTTCTGGATACGTAAGGGAACTCACGGGGTAACCAAAGAGGACTGGCCGGCATTTCTGCAATTTGCCGATGCTCATTTTGGTGCCAGCGCAAAGAGCAGTTTTAATCCGGTGGAGGCTTCCATTGCTGATGTGCTGGAGGCTCTAAACAACAAACAGATAAGTTGCCAGCAGCTTATTTCAAAATATCTTTGGCGAATTGCAAAATACGACCAGCAAAGCGGATTAAATGCCATTTCCATGATCAATACCAATGCTTTGCGTAAGGCAAAATCTTTGGATGAAGAGCAAAAAATTAGCGGAATCACCAAAGAATTGCACTGCGTGCCGGTTTTGGTGAAGGATAATTTTGATACTCATGATATGCCAACGACTGGTGGCTCCATTGCTTTGAAAAGCTCAATTCCGCCTGATGATGCCTTTATGGTGCAAAGCTTGCGCAAAGCCGGAGCCATAGTGCTGGCAAAAACCAATATGGCAGAATGGGCATTTAGTCCCAGGGAAACCATTTCATCTTCGTTCGGGCGCACAAGAAACGCCTATGATCTGAACAGGGTTCCGGCAGGCTCTTCCGGTGGTACGGCTTCAGGTGTGGCCGCATCTTTTGCAGTGGCAGGCTTAGGTTCAGATACTGGCAATTCCATTCGCGGCCCCAGTTCGCATTTGGCATTGGTCGGCATTCGTTCGACCTTTGGTCTGACCAGTCGTGACGGGGTTATACCGCTTGCTTCTGATCGTGATATTGCCGGGCCGATGGCACGATCTGTCGCAGATACTGCGCGGCTTTTTAATGTGCTGTCCGGCTATGATGCCAACGATACGGCAACAGAGCTGGGCAAAGGCAAGCGCGAAGTAGATTACACAAAATTCCTTGATGAAGGGGCGCTAAAAGGCGCACGTATTGGTGTGTTGCGCGAATGGGTGGATCATGAAGATGCTGACCCCAAAGTCACCAGATTATTCTTTCAGGCACTCAAAGATATGCAGGAGCAAGGAGCAATAATCATTGATCCAGTTGTTGTGCCAAACATACAAGAGTATCTGCAAAATGGTATGTTCTGCCCGGCCTTTGGTTATGACTTGCGTTCCTATCTAAGGACTTTGGGGGAGAATGCACCAATTAGCGGCATAGGGGAGGTGCTGGAATCTGGTCAATATGGCCCTGCTGCCAAAGGCGGACTGGAGTTTTTCGCCCAATATCCTGATGATCGCCCGCCGGAGCAGTGGGATCAGCCATGTCAAAGGTTTGCCACTAATGAAAAGCGTCAGACGTATCGCTCTGATGTGATGGTAGCAATGGATGCTGCGGATCTGGATGTGCTGGTCTATCCCACATGGAGCAATCCTCCTGCTCATATTGATCGCGGCAGCGCCGAATACAAGGGCGATAATTCGCAAAACCTTGCCCCGGCTACCGGGCTTCCGGCTATGACTATCCCTATGGGGTTTTCCTATCAGAAATGGCCAGCAGGGATTACAATGATTTCCCGTCCATTTGATGAGAAGACCTTGTTTTCTTTAGGCTATTCATATGAACAGGTAACAAGGCACCGGAAACCACCTATGGCGTTTGTGGATTAGGATCAGGGCTTAATCATTCCTTGTAGGTGCAATCTGCGAACGTATCCAGTCAAGCAAGGTATTGCCTTTTAGCATTTCTTCATAAGCTGCATCCATAAAGCGCTCTAGAGCAGGGGGGTCGGCCAGCATGTCCATGCGGGTTTTGAACGGGCCGTCGGGGTTTAGCTGTTTCACGATTTTTGCCGGATTGCCTGCGACCACTACATTGGCGGGTACATTCTTTGTGACAATTGATCCGGCTCCAACAATGCTGTTTTTTCCTATGGTTACGCCTTTGCCGATAAAGGCATTGGTGCCGACCCAGACATTTTCTTCTAGAATGACAGGTTTTGCCTGCTCGTCGATTTTTGTACGGTCATAAATGCCATGCCAGTCGCAATCGCTGACTATTGCGCCGGAGGCAAACATGCAGCCATCACCAATGGTGATGCTTTTGGCCGCCAACAGCCGGGTTCCTCCGGTAATCAACACACAGTCTCCAAGCGTAATCTGCCCTGATTTTCCCGCTCCAGCCCAGACGGTTAAGCGCACTGGAGCATCAAAGCTTGCAATAATATGTAAGGCTCTGCCGGCATTGATGCCACGCCCGAAAACCTGAATGTGCCGGGGGCCAATGAATTTTGCATCCGGCCCTATTGTTTCA
>JALSYJ010000209.1 GCA_027071965.1 Robiginitomaculum sp.
CCCCGCGCCCGACCATTAAGCAGGCCATAAGGAATATTCGCAAGGAAATGCACGAGCGGGTTAAGTGGCTGGAGAAGAATAATAAATTACTCGAGGCTCAACGCTTACAGCAAAGAACCGACTTTGATCTGGAAATGATGGAGGCACAAGGAGTTTGCTCAGGCATTGAAAATTATTCCAGATATCTTACTGGCCGCAAACCTGGAGACCCACCGCCAACCTTGTTTGAGTATCTGCCGGAAAATGCTCTGGTATTTGTTGATGAAAGCCATGTGACCATTCCGCAATTAGGCGCAATGTACAAGGGCGATTTTCGGCGCAAATCCACTTTGGCTGACTATGGGTTTCGGCTGCCAAGCTGTCTGGATAACCGGCCATTGAAGTTTGAAGAATGGCAGGCAATGCGCCCACAGACGATAAATGTTTCTGCCACTCCCGGCCCATGGGAGCTGGCGCAGACCGGTGGTGTTTTTACCGAACAGATCATCCGCCCAACCGGCCTGATTGATCCTCCGGTGCAGGTGCGTCCGGTTTCAGCCAATGGCGCCAATCAGGTCGATGATGTAATTGCGGAAGTGCGGGCGGTGGCTGAGCGTGGCTATCGGTCATTAATAACCACGCTTACCAAGAAAATGGCTGAAGATCTGACCGAATATATGCATGAACAGGGCATAAAGGTGCGTTATATGCATTCGGATATTGATACGCTGGAGCGTATTGAAATAATTCGCGATTTACGCCTTGGTGCTTTTGATGTGCTGATCGGGATCAATCTGCTGCGTGAGGGTTTGGATATTCCGGAATGTGCATTTGTTGGAATTCTTGATGCTGATAAGGAAGGTTTTTTGCGTTCAGAAACATCTTTGGTGCAGACCATTGGCCGGGCTGCCAGAAATGTTGAAGCGCAAGTGGTGTTATATGCCGATAAAATTACCGGCTCCATGCAGCGGGCCATGAATGAAACCAAACGCCGTCGTAAGAAACAACAGGAATATAACGCCAGACACGGCATTACTCCGCAATCCATTAAAAAGAATATCGGTGATATTCTGGAAAGTGTATATGAAGGAGATCATGTGCGGGTGGGAACTGAAGACAGCGCACGGGGCTATGTCCGTGGCCTTGCCGAAAATGGCAGTCATTTTGTAGGCAAAGACTTAAAAGCAGTAATTGCGGAAACTGAAAAAGCCATGCTCAGTGCTGCTGCTGATCTGGAATTTGAACAAGCAGCCAAATTACGCGACCAGCTTTCCAAATTGCGTGAAAAAGAGCTTGATTTACTATCTCCCGTAGGAACCATTGCTCATAAGAAACGCCATTCGCGCAAAGGCGGGGGCAGCGGAGTAAGCTGGAAGCACAACCGGAGCCGGTGAACCTTGCTTGCGTGCAAAAGGGGCTGGTGCAGCAAAAAGGGCGACCCAATCGAGCCGCCCTTTTCAAAATTTACGAACCGGGTAAACCGGAACGGCTAATGCGGCATAAGTGCCTTACATCATGCCGCCCATGCCACCCATGCCGCCCATGCCACCCATATCAGGCATTGCAGGTGCGGCGCCATTGTCTTTGGCAGGAGCATCAGCAATAGCAGCTTCGGTGGTGATGATCAGGCCAGCAACAGAGGCTGCGTTTTGTAAGGCAGAACGAACCACTTTCACCGGATCAACGATACCTGCTTCAACCATGTCGCAGAATTCGTCATTTTGCGCATCAAAGCCAAAAGTAGCTTTTTTGCTGTCCAGAATGCGGCCAACCACGATGGAGCCTTCGGAACCGGCATTTTCAGCAATTTGCCGAACCGGTGCTTCTAAGGCCTTGCGTACAATAGCAATACCGGCAGCCTGGTCGTCATTGTCACCTTCAATGTCAATGGACTTGGCAGCGCGAAGCAATGCGGAACCACCACCAGGCACAATGCCTTCTTCAACAGCGGCGCGGGTAGCGTTAAGCGCGTCTTCAACACGGTCTTTGCGCTCTTTTACCTCGATCTCGGTGGCACCGCCAACCTTGATCACAGCAACACCGCCAGCCAGCTTGGCCAGACGCTCCTGCAGTTTTTCACGATCATAATCAGAAGTAGTGTCTTCGATTTGACGACGGATTTGTGAAACCCGGCCCTCAATATCCTTTTTGGCGCCAGCACCATCAACAATAGTGGTATCGTCTTTGGTAATCACCACATTCTTGGCAGTGCCGAGCATGTCAATGGTGACGTTTTCCAGCTTGATGCCAAGATCTTCAGAGATAACAACCGCACCGGTCAGTACCGCAATGTCTTCAAGCATGGCTTTTCTGCGATCACCAAAGCCCGGGGCTTTTACCGCCGCGATTTTTAATCCGCCGCGCAGCTTGTTAACCACCAGGGTGGCCAGAGCTTCGCCTTCAATGTCTTCGGCAATGATCAGCAAAGGACGTGAAGATTGCACAACGCTTTCAAGGATTGGCAACATAGCTTGCAAATTGGATAATTTGCTCTCGTGCAGCAAAATCAACGGGTTTTCCATCGAGGTCAGCATTTTATCTGCATCGGTAATGAAGTAAGGAGACAAATATCCACGGTCAAACTGCATGCCTTCAACCACATCCAGTTCAGTGCTCAGGGACTTGGCTTCTTCAACAGTGATAACGCCTTCGTTTCCGACCTTGTCCATGGCCTTGGCAATCATATCGCCAATTTCACGATCGCCATTGGCAGAAATAGTGCCAACCTGCGCGATTTCCTCGGAGGTTTTGACCTTTTTGGCCTTTTGCATAATGTCTTTTACAACTTCGG
>JALSYJ010000210.1 GCA_027071965.1 Robiginitomaculum sp.
GGCCACAAGCGCTGAGTCCACCCCGCCCGAGAGCAAAATGCCCACGGGCACATCGGAGAGCAATTGCCGTCTGACCGCTGCTGAAAGCTGTTCCCGATATGCATCAACCGCATCCTCAATAGTGCCGTGGAAACGCTCTTTAACAGGCTCTATGTATCGGGAAAGTCTCATGGTATCATTGTCAAGATCAAGGCACAGCAGGTGCCCAGGCGGCAGTCTCCTGATATTTCTCCACAGAGTATGAGGCGATGGAACATAGCGCAGGGTCAAAAAACACTTCAGGCCTTCCGGATCAATGCCGTCATAAAGCCCCAATGCCCGCAATGCCCTAACCTCAGAGGCGAATGCAAACCCCTCTTGCCGTTTCACATAATAAATCGGCTTTATACCAAACGGATCTCGCGCAAGATAAAGCTTCCGTTCCCTTGTATCCAGAGCCGCAAAAGCGAACATGCCGTTCAATCGAGGCAAGGTCTTTTCAATCCCATTCTCGGCTAGCAATTCCACCAATGTCTCCGTATCGGAATGGCCACGGAATGGTCCAGGAAGCTCCTTTCTCAAGTCCAGATGGTTATATATCTCCCCGTTGAAACTCACCCACCAACGACCGCTTTTGCTTTGCATAGGCTGATGACCGGCAGGGGAAAGGTCAAGGACGGCCAACCTGGTGTGTGCAAGAAAGACTGAATGATGACCTATGCGAATTTGCTCTATACCTTGACCATTGGGACCACGGTGGCGGAGTTGTTCTACAACAGAAGGAGAAAACTCAAGATCAACCGCTCCAACGATTCCACACACCCTATTATTTACCCTCCAAGGCCTTTTCAAGGCGTGAACGATGATACCAAAACGGCATGATCCCCCATCTCAAAAAGTTCTTTCCCCAACGACGGCCAAAGATGTCGATACGACAATACCAATTGCTTCCCTTGCTGAATCTTTTCTCAACATCTCTTGCGAAATCAATGGCCTTGTCAAGTTCTCCAAAATCCACTAACAATCCAAGAAATTCAGCCTGATCATATAGATCCCATCTGAAAGGATCCCAGTGAGAACGCACCGTAAAGCGGCGGCATAAACCAGCACGCCCATCAAAAAATTCTTCCTTTATATATCTCCATCCCTTATTAATTGGCTGGTCAACAATGTCGGCCAAATCAGGCAAAAGCCTTTTGACCTTTAGGAGATTTTTTATAACAAAGCAAGAATGGAAGCAGTCGATAAAATTTCCAGGCTCTCTGTCAGCATAATAAAACCAGGAACCATCTGCCTGCTGCTGGCGTACTACCCACCTCGCTAAACGCAGGGCTTTCGAACGAGCTTCATCACGAATTTCACTTTTCCCATGAACCGAATGAAGTGCATAGGCAAACGCAGCGTAAGTGTTGGCATTGACTACAATACGCGGCTCTTCCACCGGTGCATATGAAAGGGCAAGTTCATCTTTGCCCCTATGCATCACCTTCAAGGATTCGAGGAAATTCCACGTGCCGTGAAATAGATTCATTGCTTCATCATACAATTCAGGCTGGTCTGCCAGGACAAGCAGGGCTTCCATGACATAAGGAGTGTGCGTCACGAAGGGAATATCCGGCCCATACAGGCCATTCTTAGACATCCAAGGGAAACCAAGCCCCCACGACCACTGCCCCCCGGCTCCCTGGGTTGCAGCGGTGCTGCGGAGGGCTGTAAGGGCATGGAGATAATCGGCATCTACCGACAAGTGCCGAGAACGGGCTTGAAGAACAAAGTGAGCGATGACGATGGGATATTCGAGCTTCCGGGCACCGAGCAACCTGCGCCCTGTCTGCGGGAAGAGCCAATCCAGGAGTCCCAGGGCCACCGCGCCGATCTTTCCCAAATGTTTACCCCGATAATAGCACTCGCGGATGGACACGCCCCAGTAAGAGGCCCAGAGGTCGTAGGGATCAAAGGCTGGAACACTCATCCACACATCATGTTTTTTTATTGCCATCCAAGACTTAACTGTACAACTACCATACCTAAAGACCTTTCAGGTATAATTTCCGCGTCAGGGAAAAGCTCTGAAAACTCCCTTTTATCTAATAAAAGGAAATCTGGACATGTTTTTTTATCCACAATTTGTTAGAAATATCTATCATGGCCATCTGAATTCTCCGGGGAAACCACCCCACAAATGGCAACCAGGTGTGCGATTCAAACAAAAACCAGCGATTTTGTGTCTGCACAAAAAAACCTTTGCCTCCCTTCTAATTTCATTTGCAAACATTTTTTGATGATGATAAGCAAGACGTTTGAATTCACGCCCACTCTTTATGCTTAAAGTAGCCTGCTTCGGCACAGTAACATGCTCAATAACACTGGAGCAATATACAATATCAAAATATTTGTCATCGAAAGGAAGTGGCCCTTCTTCACTAATTTCTACTGGAGTAAAGCCATAGTCTCGCGCCCCTCTCTCAATGGCTGACTTATCTATATCCGCAATATATATTTTCTGGCTTATACCCCCTCCCCTTAAGAACATCATGTATAGCCGAACCGTCCTCTGAACCCAGATCTAGAATGATCGTGCTCTTATTGATTGAAAAACAGGAGAGGAATATACTCGCCCTTTGTTTACGCGCTGAACGCCGATATTTTTCTATTAACTTTTTTATCATTTTCCCTACCTAGCGCTAAAATTTCAGCAAATGCCGCAAACCATTCATGATTGCTACCACGTTCTTTTCTAAAAAGCATTTTGACGGCATACCGTGTTCTTTAGGATTAAACCTGACT
>JALSYJ010000211.1 GCA_027071965.1 Robiginitomaculum sp.
ACACAGGCAACACCATGAAATTCGGACTTATCCTCGCGACCAACCTTGACGACCCGGCGCTGAACAACCTTGCCCCTATCGGGCTTGGCTGTATCGCCGCGTCCGTAAATAAATATTTGCCTGATGTTGAAGTCATCCTGACCGAAACACCCGAAGACCTGATCGCAGCAAAGCCGGATGTCATCGGTATCAGCGCCACCACCGAATTTTACCACGACGCCTGCAACTGGGCGAAAAAATTCAAAGAGACGCTTGGCATCCCCATTATTATCGGCGGCATCCACATCTCCCTGCTGCCGGAATCCATGACCAATGATTTCGATGTCGCGGTCATCGGCGAGGGGGACATCACCATCATCGAACTCCTCCAGTCCATCATTGATGCCAAAGGCGTTAACAAAACCAGGCTTTCTTCCATCCCCGGCCTCTTCTTTTATGACGACCAGGGGAATCCGTGCCATACCCCCCCCCGCCCGCTGATTCAAAATCTCGACACCCTGCCCCGCATCAACTGGAGTATACTTCCATTCTACAAAGAGCATCAAGCACATATCGTCTCAGCGCGAGGATGCCCGTACAAATGTTCATTCTGCGCATCTGAAAAATTCTCCAGGCAACACCGCTATTATTCAGCATCAAGCATCGTGGATGAAATAGAATATTTTGTTGTTGAAAAAGGGTTGGGAGGGATCACATTCTACGATGACCTGCTAATCGCCAACAAGAAAAGGCTCACATCCCTGATTGACACATTAAAAGAACGAGGGCTGCTCGGGAAATGCCGCTTTCACTGCCAGGTCCGGGCAAATCTTGTCAATGAAGAGATATGCGACCTGCTTACCACTTTAAATATCTACACAACAGGAATCGGAATTGAATCGTTCAGTGACCCTATATTGAGGTATTACAACAAAACAGGGATCACCGGAGAAATCAACCAAAGAGCCATAGACTTGCTGAACCGGGCTGGTATCATTGTCAACCCATCAATCATCTTTGGTGCGCCTCCGGAAACAAAAGACGATATGCTGATTACTTTACGAGCCGTTTCTCGTAACATTGACGAAGGGAAAATAACCGGTCCCGCCTGGACACTTCTGAGACCATATCCCGGTACCGCGATCTGGCAGGAGGCCGTCTTGCGGGGCATGGTTCGCAACGACATGAACTGGGAACAGTTCGCAAATTGGGGTTCATATGATCTCTATATGTGTGACAATGTACCAAAAGAGGAATTCCAGGAACTGATTTCAGAATGGCAAACACGTATATCTCTTACCAATTTCGACCGGATAGACCAAATAAAAGGAAACTTTGTCCATATCAATCGGGCCGACATCATACCGGCTGCAGCTAACACCAGGGAAAAGATCACCAGTACTCTACAAGGGGAGACAGGAGACGATATCATTCTCAATGCAACGATTAACCAACAAAACGGAACCTTGCTCTTGCGTGGCTGGCATCAGCAAGAGAACGGATTCCGCTGGATTACACGGCAAGCAACTGGAATATTTACCTGTAACCCAGAAGGCACAATCAGCTTTAAAGGATATATTCCACCTGATATTTTTCGCTCCTGTTACAATGGGGAATGTACGATTTCCTTCTACAAGGAAAACAACTCCATAATGGCAGAATACCATTGCACGCCGGATCAATACCCGGATGGAAGTATCAATTTTGAGTTATCGGCCACACCAGGAGAAACATTGCTTATAACCATTAAAGTTGACAAATTTTTTATCCCCAATCTCATTGACCCCAACAGTACCGATTGCCGAGAATTATCTCTTGTTATTGTCATCTAAATTTCTGGAACAAAATATGAGTAGTGAACAGAAACCGGATTCCAGTGTCAACTATTATCAAGACAAATACTGGAACGACCTTCCGGCGGTCAGGGCGTATATGAGTGAAAACGCTACAGGCGATCCCGCGCTTTGGTGGATCCCTTATTTCAAACAACGGTATGCCAAGGTACCCTTCAAGCGTGCCCTGGTCATTGGTTGCGGTAATGGCCGCATAGAAAGAGAAATGTTTGACGCCGGAATTGCGACAAAATTCGAAGGATTTGATTGCGGCAAACACCATATAGAAGAAGCAAAAAAATTATGTAACGGACGGCCATTTGAGTACACGATATCAACATTTGCCGAATTTTCTCCGCACGGGGAATATGATCTTGTTATCAATGTGGCTGCACTCCACCATGTAGACGACCTCTCGGCACTCTTAGAAAAAATCAGCCGATCCATGCCTCCCGATGGACTTTTCGTCAACTGGGATTACGTCGGACCGAATCGCAATCAATACACAGATAACCACCTTGAACTAATAGAAAAAACAAACAGCTCTCTCCCCAAAAGATTCCGGACTTCACTCCCGTTACGAGTACCTCTCATTGACATGATTAACGGAGATCCAACCGAGGCCATTAATTCCGCCGACATCCTACCAACATTTGAACAATTTTTTGAAACAATTGAACGGCATGATCTTGGGGGAGGAATTGCCTACCAAATTCTATGGAACAATATCGACGAATTCGAGAAAAATGATACCGAGGCGCGTGACACTCTTGAAATGCTCTTGAAAAAAGATCATGATCTTACAAAAAAAAGAGCTATCCCCAGTTTATTTTCCTTTTTTATCGGACGCCCCAAAAGACCATCTATGATTTTATATCATAACCAGATGAATTATTATAGAAATTTATCAACAAATGATGAAAACAAAAAAACATTGTCACTACTACAGG
>JALSYJ010000212.1 GCA_027071965.1 Robiginitomaculum sp.
ATCGCGCAAATCATCCATATTATTGCGGGCGATAGCATCGGCCACCTCATAGGCTTCTTCTATAGTGTGTTGAGATATAGAGGAAAAGTCCTGCTCCAAATCCCACGGACAACCATTGTCCGGATCACGCAACTGCTTCATAATATCGAGCAGGCGAGTGATCGAAGGGGTGTTTTTCATCTTTCTAGCTGTTTTGATTTGAAAAGCGTTCAATAGCAGTCATTATCGCCTCAGCAGCCGCATCGGCAGGTTCCCAACCACCGATTTTTACCCATTTCTCATGCTCCAGATCCTTATAATGGCTAAAGAAATGCAAAATCTGATCAATCATCACCGGCGGCAGATCGCCATATTCACGCACATCTTCATAATAGGGGTGGATTTCGCTAACAGGCACTGCCAGAATTTTTTCATCAGGCCCGGATTCGTCCTCCATCTGCAACATTCCCACTGGTCGAGCCTGTAAAATACAGCCCGCAATCACCGGAACCCGGCCAACAACCATCACATCAATTGGATCACCATCCAGCGACAAAGTGTTGGGAATGAAACCATAATTGCCTGGATAATACATCGCAGTGTGCAAAAATCTATCAACTTTCAGCGCGCCTGAGGTTTTATCAATCTCATATTTTACCGGAACTCCACCCAGTGGAATTTCAATCAATACATTTACATCCCATGGCGGTGTAGTTCCGGGGGTGATTTTATCAATATTCATGGCTAATTGCTCGTAAGTTGGTTGTCGCGCGGGTTTTAGGGTCAGGGCCTATTAATTTGGCGCAATTCTGTTTGGCAGGAGATTATAAGATGTTAAGCGAATGCGACGAAGTACAGGTTTTTGCCTATTCGAGGAGCATTTGCGAAGCAGATTATATTTTCATGCCAAACCCGAAGGGCGGGGTGTGTTTTCCTCCTGAATGCGTTAAAAGGGCTTGAAAATATCTATATTTCCTGCACCCTTTCTCCTGTTCAGCCAAAAAACTCTCACCCGCAGAATATGCCTAATTAGTAGATCCTGACCCTAAGGCGCTTTTACCAAAACAACAAGAGAGCATTGCTGTGAATCTGGGTTTTGTGCAGCCTCATCGATAGTTTCATCGGATCGTCGCTGAGAAGTATCGCTGAGCTGCAACATATACCTTTTGCTTATAGGTAACAATCATTGGCCAAATAGTTTGATTGCTGAAAATTAGCCAAAAGGGGTTTAGGTTTATGCACACAGATTTTGCGCATAATATATATTATGTGTTGTTATTCTTGACCGCAGCCCACACTTAACTTCCTGTTTTCAGCCACTAACATATAAAAGCTAAAGCATTAACATATGCGATTCCAACCGCACAAACTAAAATGCGCCGCAATCAGTTTACTCAGAAGCTGATTTCCATACCGTCAAATGCAGGCTCAACATTATCCGGCAATTGCTCCTTTAGAGTCCTATAATCCATATCAATATGCATATTGGTGAGCACTGCCCGCTTTGGGGCCAGGCGCTCGATCCATTGCAGTGCCAAATCAAGATGAAAATGCGTAGGATGAGGTTGCAAGCGTAAAGCATCCACAATCCACAAATCCAATCCTTTTAATAGATCTACGCTGTCTTTTGGAATATCTGACACATCTGGCGTATAGGCCAGATTTCCAAAGCGAAAGCCAAGTGAGTGCACATTTGGCCCGTGATCTAGCAAAACCGGCATTACATTTACTTTTCCGCCAGATCCGGTAATGGAAAAGCCTTCTCCGGAATCCGGCATATCATTAGCCTGTAAAATTGCTGGATATGCTGAATTATCGGCCTGTTTGAATGCATATTCAAACCTGCGGAACAAAGTGCGGCGCGTAGCATCATCAAGATAAACCGGTATCATGGTTTTCATCAAATATGCAATTTGCCGCAAATCATCCAGGCCGTGAGTCTGATCTGCATGATCGTGCGTATATAAAACTGCATCCAGTGACCGACAATTGGCAGCCAGCAATTGCTCGCGCATGTCCGGGCTGGTATCCACCAGAATATCAGTCTGCCCGCCAGGCTGCATTTGGCTTAACAATATTGAACATCTAGAGCGCCGGTTTTTAGGCTCAGCAGGATCACAATCTCCCCAGCGATTACCCAGCCTTGGAACTCCTCCTGATGAGCCACAGCCCAGAATTTGGACAATTGATTTGCAGTTTGTCATGGTCGTTTGGCTCGTGAAAAAAGCTCAAAAAATGCATCTGTAGTCAGTAAATTGCTTTGTTCGGTACTCCATCCCTTTATCTCAGCCAATTGGTCACGAACAAGTGGCAGGAATGCAGGCTCATTGCGTTTTCCACGATGAGGAACAGGTGTAAGATACGGGCAGTCAGTCTCCAGCATGATACGGTTATCGGGCATGATATCTTTGATTGTTTCGCGCACACTTTTCGCATTTTTGAATGTGCATATTCCATTTACCGAAAAATATCCGCCGAGTTTAGCTCCGGTTTCAGCCAGTTTTTTTCCTGAAGTATATGAGTGCAGTACAAATTCAAATGGTTGTTTTTTATGTTCATTTACTAAAATATCTTCCATATCATCATCGGCTTCGCGGGTATGGATTACCATGGGCAGTTTTGTTTGTTGCGCAGCTTTTATATGGGTAAGGAAATTGGCGATCTGGTCATCTTTTGGGCTAAAGTCATAATGATAATCAAGGCCGGTTTCACCAATAGCAATAACGTTGTTATCGCTTGCCATGGCAATAAGTGTCTCAATTTTCAAATCTTTGTGTCTTGCAGCATAATGAGGATGCACCCCGATAGTACACCAGCTATTTGCATGGGATTTTGCCAGCTTTAACACCGGTTCAAACTCGTCCATTTGGCAACATATATTAACAATAGTTGCAATCCCTGCCTGCTCAGCGCGCTTTATTACAGCATCAACATCTCCCTCGAAATCCGGATGATGCAAATTGGCATGGGTTTCCACCAGCATTATACAATCCCCACCAGCTTTTCAGTATTTTTTGAAGCTTTTCGCAAATTTAACACCATTTGGTGAAGCGCTATTGCCGGATCAAGGTTTATTCTGTTCAGATCAGTTTGCAATACCTGATTTTGCTCAGCCGCTGCAATCCACGGCGATGCAGCATCTATCGTCCCGGATATGGATTTTGTTTTTATTTCCTGTTGCAAACGCATTTGAAGCAAGTCAAGGAACAGCTCCAAAGACTGTATTTCTTTCTTCGCAGATAGTCTGCCTGTCAACTCATGCAATTTTGTCTGGTTTAGTCTGGGTAATGAGTCAAAAATACGTTCAACTTCCGCCCAAAGCCCCTGCCCCTGGCTATTTGCAATTTGTGCAGCACGCCCAGGGCATCCATTAGACAATCTGGCTGCAAGTTCGGCCTGTTCACGGCTTGCTCCGCAGTTTTGTGCGATTTCTGTAGCAATATCCAGACCTAGTGGGCGCAGTTTTAAGCTCCGGCACCGCGAAGTAATGGTTGGCAATAATTTTCCGGCCTGGTGACAGATTAAAATGAGCAAGCCTCTGTCCGGTGGCTCTTCCAGTGTTTTTAGCAATGCATTTGCCGCATTTCGGTTCAGATTGTCTGCGCAATCAATAATACATATCCGCCAGCCATTTCCAGCGGCGCGGTTAGCAAATAGCTGACTGATTTCACGTATTTGATCTACGCTGATCTCATTACGCCATTTTTTGGTTTTATCATTCCAGCCATTGGTGATTATTTTGAGATCAGGATAGCTTCCTGCAGCAATTTGCCGACTTATGGGGTGGTCAGACTCTGATCCGAGCACACCGTTTTTTGCGTCCGGAGTAACGCCGGCTATCCGGCGCGCCATGCGGTAGGCCAATGTCGCCTTGCCAATGCCCTTTTGCCCGACAATCAGCCATGCATGATGCATTTTATTTGCTTTTAGCGCCTTGATAAAACTGTGCTCGGCAGCTTCATGGCCAAGCAATTTGTGCGTATCACGAGGATGTAGACAATTCTCCACCTGATCGGGAGTAATCCCCTGCCCCTCTCTGCTCATGAGGCTAGCTCATTATTGAATTTATCGGCTACAAGCTGACAGATTTGTTCTGATATTTGGCCAATTGGCAAGCTGCCATCAACAACTGCGCAGCGATCCGGGTTTTCATTGGCAATTTGCAAATAACCGTTTCTGACTTTTTGGTAAAATTCTGCCGGATGTTTCTCAAATCTGGAAATGGTTTGCGCGCGGCTGTTGACCCGGCGCAATCCCTCATCAGGAGGAAGGTCAAGAATAATGGTTAGATCAGGGGCAAATTCACCAAGAACTATAGAGTTAAGCTGTTTTATTCGGTCCAACGGCACGCCACCCGCAAACCCCTGATAAACAGTGGTGCTGTCAGCAAAACGATCAGATAGCACCCATACCCCTTCCTCCAATTTTGGCTTTATAATTGTTCTGACCAGCTCCGAGCGTGCAGTATACATGATCAGCATTTCCTCCAAAGCCGACCACCTGCCGGTTGGCCCCGAAGTAACCAAATCCCGCAAAGCCTCTGCCATTGGAGTTCCCCCCGGCTCTCTTGTGCAGAGTGTTTCTTTTGCCATTTTAGACAAAAAGCCAGTAAGAGCCTTGATCTGTGTGGTTTTTCCGGCCCCCTCCCCGCCCTCAAATGTAATAAAACGACCAGACATGGTATTATTTGGCATCCGGCGCACGAAGCAGTTTAACAAAACCGTGCCAGGCTCTGGCAAAATATCCTTTTCTTGGCACATCAGCACTGGCTACAATATCAGTTTCAACAGCAGGTTGCCCTGGAATCTGAATGCGCAAAACTCCGACTTTTTGACCGACCTGTACCGGTGCCTGCACCGGGCCGCTATAAACAATTTGCGCGCTAACCTTGCGGGACGATGACTTAAAAAGCCCAATAGTAACAGGAGATTTCACCTCCACCGCCACGGTCTTTTTAGTGCCAAGAGAAACAGGCACTACGCCCACGGATTTATCATCTAAAAACAGCTCTTTTACTTCAAATTCCCGAAAGGCGGCTCGCATCAAGCGTTCGGATTCACTAACCCGATCCCGCTTGCTGTTAAGGCCGGCAACCACGAGAATACGGCGATTAGCATTGCGCTTTGCCGATGCAACCAGCCCATATCCAGCTTCTTTTGTATGGCCGGTTTTCAAACCATCAGCTCCATCAAATAACGCAAGTAATGGGTTCCGGTTAAAACGATTGGAAGGCGCAGCCTTGCACCAGTCAAACTCACGCTCGGCAAAATATTTGTAATACTCCGGAAATTTGGAAATAATCAATTCTGCCATCCTGGCCAGATCCAAAGCGCTTGCCTGATGCCCGGCATCTGGCCATCCCGTGGAATTCAAAAAATTAACGCTGGATAACCCTAATTCATGAGCCCTGTTCGTCATCATCTGTGCAAAAGCCGTTTCAGAGCCACTGATGTTTTCTGCCAATGTAATAGCAGAATCATTACCTGAAAGCACGATCACCCCTCTGATCAGGTCTTCCACACGCACCCGCTCTTTGGGGCGCAGACACATGGTCGAAGAGCCGGAACGAAACCCGCCCCGGCGCCAGGCATCTTCGGAGACACTAAATTCATCATCCAATGACAAGGAGCCATCGCTAAGCCGTTCAAACACAATATAAAGCGTCATGATTTTAGTCATGGAAGCCGGAGGAATTGGCTCTCTTGCATTCTTTTCAAATAATATGACACCAGTCGCGCCATCCATAATTACGGCGGTGGGGGCCTTGGTTTGAAATTCCTGCGCATTAACCGATGCAATGGGGAAAAACAAAAATACCAGAACAATAAAAATTCGCATGAACTCAACCAAATGAAATAAAGGGGCGACCTGTGTGGCCGCCCCAATCATTGCACGATTCAACTGGTCAGGCAAAGCAAGAATTAGTTTTGTTGCGTGACTCTTGCTTTTGCAAATCCCGCCATAACCACTTCACGCTGTTGGGATTCAGCCTGACTTTTTTCGGTATATGGGCCGACCAGCACCCGGTAAATATACCTGTTATTTATCCATGCCGGTTGCACCATGGGTTTACCACTGACCCGCATTTTCGCAGCAATGCGTTTGGCTTTTCTTTCATCAGAGAAAGCTCCTGCCTGTACAAACCATCCGCTGGCCGCAGTTCGTGGCTTGGACAAAGCAATCTTGTACTTTTTGCCCGGATCTTCCGGCCAGCCCTGTACTGCTGGCTGATGCAATGCTGGGCGGGCCACAGGCTGTTTACTCTCTTTTGGAGCAGATACCATTGTTATTGGTGGTGGTTTTCCATTTAATGGCGCAGGGCCAACATATTCCACACGAACTTTGGTAATTCCAGAGGAATGATACCCCAACTCCCTGGCCGCACGTTTGGATAAGTCAATCAGACGATCATCAATAAAAGGCCCGCGATCATTAACTCTAACCAGGATTTGTTTGCCGGTTTTTAGGTTTGTAACCCGGACAACTGACGGCAATGGCAAGGTGGGATGCGCAGCCGTCATTGCATTTTGGTCAAATATTTCACCGTTGGCGGTTAGTTTGCCGTGAAATTTTGGGCCATACCACGAGGCAATCCCCACCCGGTTATAGTTGTCATCACGGGCCGGAATATAGGTTTTGCCCATAATCGTATATGGCCGGCCGATTTTTTGATGTGCCTGACCTGTGGAGCTTCTGGCACTATAGGACTTCGGTTGGCGTCCAGATTGTCTCAAATTGTCCTGACCTGTGCGCTGGCTATAGTATTTCGGCGCACCCCATGAACCACCATCATTGGCAGAGTATTTATTGCCTGAGGCACAGGCCGTGGCCAGTCCAGTGGCGCCGATAAGAATAAGGGCCCGGATAGTTCTTTCCGGGCTAAAGTTTTTTAAGCTAAAATCGAGAACCATTCTTGGTCTTCCTTATTTTTGGTCGCGTCATTGCGCAACATCGCTGTCCCCGCTTGATCGGGTTGTTTGGATAAGGCGAACTTTAGGACAAGAATTTGAATCTTCGCTTAAATGAGATGGTTATTTTTTCATTATTGTGATTGTGAAAAATTGATTTGAATGTGATTCAAACTTGATAAACCCCCGGCGCAAAGCACAAGTGTAAAATCATACAAAAGAAAGCTTGCCCCACGTTCAACGACTTGCTACTTCCCTGTTTCGACTGTGCGGATGGGTGGCAGAGCGGTTGAATGCACTGGTCTTGAAAACCAGCGGGCGCGGAAGCGTCTCGGGGGTTCGAATCCCTCCCCATCCGCCACATTTTACCTGATAATGAATTGCGTAAGGGACTGGCTACGGATTATCTCATTCATAAATCTGCAACCTATCAAACCAACACTTGCTTTAATATGGAAAACCGCCGCCACCAAACGCGCGAAACACTGTCAAAATGGCAGGGTCAGAGCCGCCATTACCATCGGAAACTGTATAGGTTACTGCTGTCATACCCGAAGGTATGTTATTCAAGTAGAGATTCCCCCCAGAGAAGTTGATAATTGTCCCGTTAGTCGGAGAATCAACAGATATCACCGTTAGGGTATCGGCCATATTCAGATCCGTGCAATACAGTGAAACCACTGTTACAACTGCAGTGTCCTCAAACTCAGAGATGGCAATGGAGCCATCATCGCAAACCGGCGGGACATTCCCGCTAACCCCGTTATTTATGACATCCATGGTTATAATATTGCCAGCCTTGTCATATGTATAGGTGCGATCATCCTCAAGGTCACTGGCAACAGAGATTACACGACCCATAGCATCATAAGAATAGGTGGTAACTTGAGCAAATGCTGTTCCAGCAAACAGACTAAACCAAAAACAAAAGCCAATTACCCTATAAATCATGATACACGCTTTCCGTTCACAGTACCTCCAGCAGCACTCGAGTGCCAGGGGAATTTTTTTGCTTTACACGCCTTAAAATAGAATACATATTATGTTTGTCAATAGTTGGTTTTGTCCTATCAGGCAGGAGGGATTGTATGCTAGGGAGTATTGCTTGGGTCTATTCAAGATTAAAATATCTTTTTGCGGCTAGTATTGCTTTAGTTTTATTACCTTTGATTGCGCATGCACAAGTTACCTCACCTGCTGTAGGTACTTATATTGATGAAAATCAGGTTGATCTTTTAAGCGGGCAAACAATTCAAAGCAGCGCCCTGGTTGCCATTGGCTCTGGGAGTGATGGTCTGTCATTTATCCTGACTACAACCAGTAATGGCGGCCCCTCTGAGCAACGCAACAACTATTTGGGAATGATAAATTATTATCCATCTCGTGGATATGTGGTCAGTTTTGGTGAAGCTGCTGAAGAATTTGACCTTAGTGGATCCACATACACACCTAAGAGAAAACAGGGCTCCACCTTAACCAAAAGCGGCAATATCTATACCTACACAACCGCAGACGGCACAACTGCAAAGTACGACACCAATATCAAGGCAACTGCCGGTGGCTCAACCATCAATCAGGCGCATGTGACATCCATCACGTCACCATCAGGCCGCAAACTAACTTTCACTTATATTACTGTAAATCAAAAAGTTTATTTGCGCTCAGTGCAAAACAATCTCGGATTTCAGCTTAAATTTTCTGATACGCAAGGCTACACTTCAAACGTAATTACCGCAATTAATGACAGTGTTGATTATTGTGCGCCAACAGCCACTCTTGCACAGTGCACCTTGCCCGATGGTCGCTGGGCTCAAGGTTCGTTCATTGGCAATGGAAACAATCAGTGGTCGATACTAAATGCTAGTGAAGAATTAGGGGGTACCGGTTACGATGGTTATACATCACCTTCCGGGAACAGCAGTCATATCGCCTATAATAACTCCAAAGTAGCCACCGTTACCAAATTTGGCAGTGTATGGACATATGCCTATTCTGATGCGGGTGGTATTAGAGCCACTACTATCACCGACCCCAATGGCGGTGTGCGTACAATTACCTTTGACATTGCCAATAAGACAGTATTAAGCGATTCGGATGAACTAGGTCGAACGGTTAGTTATGAATATGATGCTTGGCAGCGGGTTATAAAAATCACCAACCCCAACGGCTCATTTACCGAGTTCACCTATGATGACCGTGGCAATATCACACAAATAAAGCAATCTCCGGCTTCTGGTGGTCAGGCGCCCTTGATTACCACAGCATCGTATCCGGCAACTTGTTCCAATCCCAAAACCTGCAATAAGCCAATATGGACACGCGACGCAAGCGGCAATCAAACCGATTATACCTATAGCAGCACTCATGGCGGGTTATTAACAGTCACAGCACCCTCTCCCGGTGGCGGACAGCCCCGCCCGCAAACCAGATATGCCTACACGCAACTGTCAGCAAAGGTAAAGAACATATCTGGTGCCTTGATCGATGCTGCGCCTGTATGGCGGATGAGTTCGGTTTCTACCTGTTCTTCCGGCAGTTCATGCGCTGGCACTGCCAATGAAACCATTGTCAGCCAGACTTATGATACAAGTCGTAATTTGTTCCCAAACACCAGTGCAATTCGGGCGGGCAACAATTCAATTAGCAGTACAGCAACCACCCAAGTCGATTGGTATGGTAGTCCTGAATGGGTGGATGGCCCCTTACCGGGCAGTGCGGATCGAACCTATTACAAATATGATAATGCGCAAAGACTAACCATAATTGCCGGGCCTGATCCAGATGGCGCCGGGCCACTAAAGCATAGGGCAGTCAAGTATTTTTATAATGCAAAAGGTCAAAATACATCTACATGGACAGGAACCATGACGTCACCTGATGGTTGGAATTCATTTGCTAATATCCAATCCACGCAAACCTTTTTTGATGCCTATGGGCGGACAGTAGGTAGGGCTCTGTATGATGGTGCTGCCATTACATCTCTACAACAATTGGGATTTGATGCTCTAGGAAGACCTGTTTGCTCTGTGGTGAGGATGAATGCCGATATTATGAATACTCTTGCCAATGTCCAAACAGATGCCTGCACCTTGTCGGTCGCGGGCAATCACGGCCCTGATCGTATTACCAGGCTTGAGTATAATGCCGCCGGACAGGTGACCAAAACCATTTCCGGCTTTGGCACATCAGAGGCCAGCACCAATGAAACCGTGTATTACGCCAATGGCAATGTACAATATCTAAAGGATGGTAATGGCAATACCACCTATTATCAATATGATGGTTTTGGCCGTCTTAGTCGTCAATATTTTCCACAAACATCTGGTGGTTTGTTTAACTTGAATGATTTTCAGCAATATGACTATGATGCATTTGGTCGGCAATATCGCTCTGTTTTGCGTGATGGCAAGATCATTGACCGGGTGTTTGATGATCTGGGTCGCATAAAACAGATAAATGCCCCGGGCACTGCTGATGATATTTCTTACACCTATGATAATTTTGGGCGGGTTTTAACCGCGATCAAGGGCACGAATACTATAACCAGCCAGCATGATGCCCTGGGCCGTAAAGTTTCCGAGACTGGCGCCAATGGCACGGTGTCTTATGAATATGATGCTGCTGGACGTGGTAGCAAAATCACCTATCCGGGTTCCGGGCTTTATATCAACTATGATTATGATGTTACTGGCGCTGTTACCCGTATCCGTGAAAATGGTGCCACTTCCGGCCTTGGAGTGCTGGCGACTTATGAATATGAT
>JALSYJ010000213.1 GCA_027071965.1 Robiginitomaculum sp.
CCCGCAGACTATAGTCTTCCAGGAGGGACAGGGCCTTTTCCGCAAGCCCGCGAGCATCTCCGGGCGGGACCACCCATCCGGTGTCGCCGTTTTTCACGATCTCCCCACAACCACCGACATCAAATGTCACGCTGGGTACGCCGCAGGCAGCCGCTTCGATGAGGACGTTAGGCAGATTGTCGGCCCTCGTCGGATAAAGGAAGACATCCGAAGCCGAGTAACAGGCTGCCATGAGCCGGTCGCTTTCAAGAGGCCCGGCATGATGCACCTCAAGCTTGCTGAAACGAGCAAGTTCCCACAGATCCCCGGACCCGACCAGCAGGACATGAACCTTCCCCTCTACCTTGTTGTTGATCCGCTTCAGGGCCGCCAGCAGTTCTGGCCCACCCTTCCAGGGATTGTCGCGCAGAAAATCGGCGCAGAACATCAGCACCTTTGCCCGTAAGGGGATGCCTAGCACTTTCCGGGCAGCCTGTTGGTCCCCCGGCCGGAACACATCAAGATCAAACCCGTTGTATATCTGCACGATCTCCTTGTCCGTAAAAACCGGGCTCTGTTGGGCAAGTTCGAACAACCAGCGGGAAGGGCATATCAGGTGGATATCACTGTCACGGTACACTTGCATTTTACGCCACAATAACCAGCGACCGGTATTCACACCAATAGAAGGATAGACCCGATATTCTCGGCAACCGCGCATATCTTTCCATGAGACGTCATCAAAGCTATGTGCACAATTGCCGGTAAAGCTCCACATATCGCTCAAGGTCCAGGCTATAGGAGCAAGCCTTGAAAGTTTCCGCAGCAGGGGGAGAGCAAAATAACCCCCGTGCAGGTTGCGAAGATAGATGAGATCGGGTTGGATTTCATGCGCGGCCCGCATGATCGCACGGGATGAGAACGGAAAGAACTGGTATTGCAGGCCTACGGCGTTTGTCAAGACATCCAGGCCAGATTCAAAATAAAGCTGCGCCCTGCTTTGCCTCGTACATATCACCTTAGGGTCGGACGAGGTCTTCCTTCCGACGAGAAGGTAATTGTCAAAACCATGAAACCTTGCCAACCCGTTCAGCAGCCGCGAGGCCGCAATAGCCGCTCCGCCATGGTGGTCGCAAGTGTTGATGGTGAGGAGTTTCAAAATGACTAGCCTATGAACGGACCTTCATCAATACCCCGATAGTATGTCCGTGACATGAAACCTTATCGATGAAGTATGGAGCAAGCATCCGATCTAGCATCCGGCCGGCAACCATTAGTCCTCGAGAAACCAAGGTCCTAATCCCGCCCGATGAAGACATGCTTCGCATAAGGGATTCCCTTCTGGTATTCAGAACCGCCTGATAATGAACAAGACGGAGAGGCTCAAAGTAAAATTCCACAATATCGAATCCAAGTATGCCGGCCATATTTTCGATAGAGCTCTTGTTCCACAGGGTCATGTGGTGTGGAGGAAAATTATGTATATCGAAGACCTCTCGGCAATAAACCGAGTCTCTATTGGGAACTGACAAAAACAACAACCCTTCCGGATTCAATTTCTTTTTCATGTACAGGATAAAATCTCGAGGAGACTCCACATGCTCGACAGTCTGAAATGAAACAATGAAGTCATATTTGTCTTCATCCCTGTCTATTTTTATTCCTTCTCGCTCGAGCACTGCAAGTGCAAGTGGGTTTTTGTCCAATCCTGCTATATCGAATGATTGTCCGAGTTTTTTCAAAAAAGCACCTGTACCGCATCCGACATCAAGAATAGATCCGGGAGATGCCTGGACTATCTTGTCAATTGCAAAATCGAATTCAGGCTTTGATTTCTCATAAAATCCCTTTTGGGTATACATAGCTTCATAAAAAACATCATCGCCACACTTTGCGCCCGCATAGAAACATATATCGCATTCAGCACAGCGCATCATTGAGATATATTCTCCATCGATGAATTTTTCTATGTCGATTCCATATCTTTTTTTATATTCGTGCGAGATAACCCCAGATGGAACACGATCATATTCGATCAGCTTCTTTGAACCACATATCACACATTCGCAATTCTTATTGCAAGACATGGCTGCCACCCATCATTAATTTTTTTACTAAAACATACAGTTGTCGTTCTCGAAACACGTTCATTTCCGTAAGATGATCAGCTTTCGTGTCTCTTAAAATATAGGGTGGGTGATCAAGTGGTAAATCTAGCGATATTGCTTTCTTTGCTGTCGTTCTGTTTTCCCCAGCAGTATGAGTTGCCCCCTCACCAAATCCAATATTTGCGACCAGCGTAACCTTGGGTAAAATCGCCAGGCCACTATGCAACCAGCATGCAAGCACCCATGCCGGAGACCATGCGTCTATTTTACCTTGATGCGCCATGTCGAAAATTTTGAATCTGTATTTACGAGCTCGAGAATCGCAAAACATCCTGTCCAGCAACCCGGAATCCCGTATTTCCGGCCATGCCGTCATGTTTTCGTCATAATGATCCCAAGCGCGTTTCCAGGTTGCCCATCCCCATATATGGGGATACCTAGAAAAATAGTAACTATACAATGGGAGAGAACCGTCATACCTTGAGGCGTTTGCTCCAATATGCATGATGCGCTCATCGCAGCGATAACGTTCCAACAATTCATTACAAAAAACAAAAAAAGTAGGATCAGGGAGACAATCGTCCTCTAGAATTATTGCTTCTTCAATATGGGAAAACACCCAATTCAATCCACTGATCACCCTAGCCCGGCATCCCATGTTCTCGTCAGAATAGTTGGTAAATACTTCACATGGCCAGTCTACTTTACTGACAATTTCCCGAACCTCATCACACAGTGCCGTCTCTCCTTCCCGTTCAGAACGCGGGCCATCAGCAATAACGAATAACTGTTTCGGACGAGCAACGCGTATTCTCTCGAATACCCGCCTGGTGGCATCGGGCCGGTTGAAAACAATAAAGACTACTGGTGTATCAAGACCCATGTCCACATTCTCCGAGCATTCTTTCGCACCACATATCGAACAAAATCACTTTGTAGGCCATGGCCAAGTCGGCCTGACCAGAAACAGCTTGGCGTAAAAAACGCACGAACACATCATTTTTTACAAGCCCATGAGTAACCAGATAGCCTTCCTCCAACCGCTTACCATACATCGTAACGACTGCCATGTACCATTGTAAAACCGGTGGAGTAAACCCCATCTTTCGACGGTCAAGGACTTCGTCTGGTACAATTCCATGTAACGCGTCTATAAAGCGGCGTTTATAGCCAAGATCGTGATCAGGCATCGCCTTGCGCAAACCCATGACCAACTCCACAAAGCGATAATCGAGCAAGGGCAATCGGCTCTCGACAGAACACCCCATGCTCATCCTGTCACCAAGAACCAGACAGTCACCTTGAAGCCAAGTGGCAAAAAGAAATTTGCTAATCTTTGCAGGAACATCCTCCCAGTCGTCGCTTTCGAAAAAAGAGAATATAAGATCTTCATCAATTCTAGCGTCGTCAGGAAACCATTCCGCTGCAAACCTTTTCCCGGAAAGGAAATTTGGCCTTTCATCGTAAAATATAAACCGGTTTGGCCTGTCCAGACGAACTCGCTCCCTTTTAATGGCGGTTAGAATCTGCCGTACTATATGGCCAGGGTTCAACATTGCCTGTTTCAAGCCTATATTGGCATACACCCATCTAATCGCCTCTGCGAGGTAATGATATCTCCCGTTCCCTTCCAGGGCGGCGCGTTTGGTCAGGTTCTTTCTCACCGCTTCAGCTACCCAGGGATAGCCCCAGAAGAGCTCATCACCGCCTAGGCCGGAAAGCAACACCGGAACCCCCTGTTCCCTTGCGGCCCGGTTGACCGAATAAATGCCAAATGCGGCGATATCGGCGACCGGGTCATCCATGCAATAGACCATCTCAGGAAAAAATAGTGCAAACTCTTCGGCGCGCAGCTCTATCTCATGGAATGCAAACCCTAGTTTCCGTGCAAGCCCTTCTGCCATATCCCTTTCGTCGTTTTCAGGACGGCCGGGATAGCCAACACTGAAGGCGTGCATCTCGTCGCGGTAGTGCCTTCTGGCGAAAACCGCTACTGCGCTCGAGTCTATTCCCCCGGACAGTGAGACGCCAACCGGTACGTCAGCTCTGACTATGAGTCTCGATACCTCGTCAAAGGCATCCCTTATTAACACTACCGGGTCTCCTTCCACCGGATCGGCATCCTCGAGATCCCAGTATTTTTCTTCTCTAAATGTTAAATCGGAGAGGTCGAGAACAAGATAATGACCAGCTTGGAGCTTTCTGACACCGTTTATCGCGGTGAGCGGTTCGGGAACATAACCATAGTGAAGGTAAAGATTGAAAGCATTTTGGTCAACCTGCACGCCCTTATTTTTCAGCCAGGGCATCAACGCCTTCATCTCCGAGGCAAAGGCCAGCTCCTCGCCTTGCCGGCTATAGTAAAGCGGCTTTTCCCCAATACGGTCCCGGGCTATGAACAGCTTACGCCTTCGGGAGTCAAAGAGCGCAAGCGAAAACATACCCCGCAGCTCGTCAAGGCATCTTTCCCCCTTCTCCTCGTACAGATGAACAATGCTTTCACAGTCACTGTGGCTCGAAAAGCGATGACCACGGGCTTCCAACTTCTGACGAAGCTCTACATGATTGTATATCTCGCCATTCACCACTAGCGCAATCGTACCATCCTCGCTAAAAAGGGGCTGGTCTCCACCGTCGAGGTCGATAATTTTGAGCCGCCGCATGGCCAGTGCTACCGATCTATCCCGGTAAAAGCCCTCACTGTCCGGTCCGCGATGCACCAAGGCGGCGTTCATATTCTTTAGAATTGCTGCATCCCTGTCCTCAATCTGATTTTGGGTTGCTATACCGCAAATCCCACACATAGATCAGGCTCCTGATTCGCGAATAAGTTTTGGAGCTCTTGATACAACATCCCCATATTCACATACATAAAAATTTTGCATAACGAGCAAAACGGATTTAAAAAGGCAGGATATTATTTGCGCCAACTCATTCACAGGGATAGTGTTAGGCAAAAAAACAGATCTGTACTGCAACATTTGCAAATTGCTATCCTGCATCAAATTATCTTGTGCCAGATTCCCCCATCTGTCCCTAGGCATCAAATCCACAACCATGCCCGCATGGGCTGTAGGCAATAACATGTTCGACCCATGAACGCCAACAACCATACGGCTTTCCGCATACACTCTGCATAACGCCCGCTCTTGTTCTTTGGACAATGGGGGATCTAATCTCTGATCGTCTATCCAGTCAGGGAACTTGCCTTCTCTACCTATTCCAGCGACCGTGAACTTCACATCAGGCAGATTCCGCTTCAACCGCTTGAATAAGCTAATGATCTTTCTTCTTTGCCACCACAAGAATAGAAAACCTGGAATCCCACGTCTTGCCAGGATCCCGATGATATTGAAGCCATTCCACAAACGGTCACCGCGCCAAATAAACGTAAGACGGGGATTTTTTCGGGAAAAATCATGGCGTGATACACCTGTAAAACGGGAAATATCAACGTTAACGGGATGAGAATATGCCCTGCTGACTTTAACTGAAGTAAACCGATCGCATTCCCGTTGAATTTTCTTATCAAGATCAGGATAATACGCTCGCATCTCATCAAGCTTTAAGTCAACAACCCAAACTTCGGCCACACCCTCTGGTACCATCCAGCGAAGAAATTCCGGTACAATAACAACCAGTCCTGTGTCGCTGCCATCATCGAGATGTCGCTCCGCGTTAAGCAATTTGAGCAGACTATGACCATATAGATAGTCCATGCAATTGAGGATTACTACTTCATCACAATCAATTCTTTTATCGATATGAATCTCAATCTTCTTATTATCCGGCTTAAGCAATGAGGTCAATAGCGGCTTTCCAAACCAAGAAATGCTGTTTGGCCTATTACCTTCGCCCAAAACTTCTCTACGTTCCAGGCAAACCGTGTATGGCGAATAAATGGCTTGACCGATTTTCAAATCACTAACTAATGTTACACCACAATTATCACAACTTGATTTAACACATACATGTATACCTTGCCAAAGGGGGACAGCTTCAACTTCCATATTACAATATGGACATTCAATACTTTTCGGAAAAGACACACTGTCACAATCTCTACACATAACTACTTTACCAATTCAAGTATTCTGGGAGACACCGCAACATAATTTGCATATTGAAAATTGTCCATATATGGTCTGTAAGGCCTGATTTCCAATCCTCTTGGCATCACCTTGGACACCAGGAATCCCGCAGACTCAAGCATTGCATACAGATTCAAGAGACTAGTATGCGCATCAAGGTTGGTTCCACCATATTCAAACTGAATAAAATCGATAAATTTCGGATCCAAATAATCATTCAGTCCGGACAATACGGCCATTTCATGGCCCTCTACGTCTATCTTCAATAAATTGATATGTACGATACCTTCACGCTCTATAAACGAATCAAGCCTTAGTGTCTCCACAATCTCTTTTTTATCCAGTTTAATCCCGTAAATATCCAGATTTCTCTTATAAAGAGAAGAAAGTTTTGGGTTCTCATCGTTGTAATATATTTTTTCACTACCATTATGGTCTGACAACGCAATGTCAAAAACATGAATATTAGCAATATCATGAAACCTGTTTACCAATTCTGTATAATTTTTCTTTAGAGGTTCAAAGCAATATATATTTATACTTGAACAATGATTTCTAGCTAGACGTAAACAGACATCCGAATAGTCGCCTGCATTAGCTCCCACATCAATCAACGTAATATGGTCGCTTGCTTTGCAAATATATCGTATAGCATTTTCAATGAATAACTTCTCTCCATTCGTTTCAAAATTGACATTGTTATTATTCTCTATTCTGTTAAGCCATGCCAAACATAATCTACGGGCGATTTTTTTAAAAAGTCCTTCCTTAACAAACATCACATCCTCTCTTTACAAAATGGAACATACCCGTACCAAACCCCTTACCCGAGTCATATTCTTTATATACCCTATTACCATATATATAAGCTTCGTCTACCAACTCCATATCAGGAAACATGGCTACTAGACTTGACGGGGTAAAGGCTCGATGGGCGTTGAAATAAACCCTGTCTACATCATCAACTGGCACAGATACCAACAAATTTCCTCCTGTCGCAACAACGCGAGACAATTCCTGGCACGCCTTCTCCGATCCTAATGGATCAACTTGGTCTCCATATCTTCCTAATCCGATATGTTCGATGACGCAGAGCGACGAAAGACTCTCAATTGCCCCATCATCAAAGGGCAGAGACAATATGGAACCCGCAACAAATGTGAATCCTTCCAGAACTACATCTGGAGGGCGTATATCAATCATCGTCACTGGAACCGACTGGGCGATAAGGGACATGCTTTTTACGCTTGATCCAACATCAAAATGTCGCTGCGGAGACAATTCAAAAATTTTCTTCGCAGCCCATGTATCCTGATAGAAGTAAATGTACTCAACCGGCGTAAATGCTATTTTGTCACGCAAACATGGGTACAACCTTCGAGTCTCAATCTCATACTTACACTCACTATCATTCATTAATTTTATAAACTTACTATAGTCAGACCAAAACCAGGACAGATCTTTAAAAAAACGGAATAAATTGAAACTATATTCAATCTGCAATACTCTAGATAGCTTATACAGCAAGACTAACAACGTACTATTTTTCAACCATGTATTATTCATATCTATCAGACATCCCTTAGTGTTAGCTTCCATGGGGTTAACAACCCAGAAACCATAATCATAAAATTATTCCTTGCTGGTGGATAAAGCGAATCTAAAACAAAAGTGGTCACTGCGAACGATATGATGGTTGCTATTATGGCTCCTGATGCGCCCCAAACTGGTATTAGTGCATAATTCACCATTATGTTAATAGCCGCTCCTATAACCGCTGCTATAAAAGAGTACTTGAACAACCCTTCATTAGTGATAAAAAGAAAGCGTGCAACTCCAAAATTTGTAAAAAGAAGCCTTACACTCAATAATGCCAATAAAACCCCAGCACCACGATAATCTTCCCCAAACATAAATACTACCAACTTGGTTCCATACAAAAACAACGGCAGTGACACGGCGACGAAAACCAGAAACATTAGCCGGTACAAATTTTTCATCAATCTATAATAACTACCATCTTTCCTTCTCCTTCTGACAGTTACTTCCGGAGCAATGGAATTGCATATAACAACCGCCAGAAAGGAAAATGCCTCGATCATTCTCAAGGCTACGGAATACAATCCCACTTCCTCCCGACCAAGCATGCTGCCTAGCATCACCTGATCGATTCTAGCTTGAATTATTATCGCTGCTCCAGATAATACAAGCGGCCATGACTGCGCCAACAACTCACTAGCGAGATGAATATTAAATCGCCATTTCAACAATCTTCTTTCTTTTCTGGAATAAAAAAAAACGAGAAAAACACCTAATAGAAAGCTGTCGAACACTATGGCAATGGCAAACGCCATTAACGGCGCATGCCACAAGACCAACGTTACCTTAACGAGGGAAGATATTAAAATTTGATACAATTGAGCCATAAAGAGGTATCGGCTAATAACCATGGCGCGAAAATACCATTCAATGATCGTTAATATCTGAAAAAAGTATGAGGACATTACGATAACGATCAGTGTCCTCTCCAGACTTTCTACACTCATGACCACAGCCGTAACAACCGCGCAAGATGACATCAACAAGGTTCCAAATAAGCGTAATACCGCGGCAGTTCCCAATAACTCATGATGGCATTCAGGTTCAGGATTCCCGGCCATATCCCTTACGACTATTGATTCCATACCCAATGTAGCCAAAGGAACAAACAACCCAACGAAGGCTACTGCATAACTCAGCGCCCCATAACGTTCAGGTCCTAGATATCGCGCTATCACAACGCCGACCACAAGCCCCATGGCCATTTGGAAAAACTTCCCTAGCATCAACCATGAGGTATTTACTACATACTTTCTTAATAAAGGGCCGAGCCTTAATACAGACTTCTTATTGCGGATTTCATTCATCCCTGTTCCTCCACCCTACATAACGCAATAATTTCCCACGAATTGAATGCACCCTCCTCCCGTTCCATTTCTTTGATGTTCCATGGGTAAATTTTCGACAACTCGACTGATATTTTGCTGATTTATAAATACAAGGACCTATAGCTTCATAAGTAGGTGGACGCCATTGTCGCGTAAGATTCCATTTATGTTTCCAGAGGCTAAGTTCTTAATGAATGTAGGGTTCATAATATTACGCCAACCGAAATTATCATCCCCTTGGCCTAAAGACCGCCGATTTCCATCATTAGATTTATATGCTCCTAATCCTGATTTTCTTATTTCTTCCATTCTTTTCTTGGCTACCAAGAAGAAATTTATTCATGACAATCAAGGGTAGAATAGCCATGCGTCTTCAGAAGTTCGTCACGTTCGGCCTCTTTTAAATCTTCACGAACCATCTCGGCCACAAGCTCATTGAATGTTGTGCGCGGCTTCCATCCAAGCTTTTCACGTGCCTTACTAGCATCTCCCAACAGCGTTTCCACTTCGGTAGGTCGGAAGTAGCGAGGATCTACCTCGATTATGGGAGAAGCAGAATCCAGGTAGCCTTTTTCGTTCACGCCCTTCCCTTCCCAGCGGATCTCCATGCCCAGTTCTTCTGCGGCGACGTTGACAAAATCGCGCACGCTGTACTGCTGGCCGGTGGCGATGACAAAGTCCTCCGGCTCATCCTGTTGCAGCATGAGCCACTGCATCTCCACATAGTCGCGGGCGTGACCCCAGTCGCGCCTGGCGTCCAAGTTCCCCAGATAGAGCTTGTCTTGTAAGCCCAGCTTGATGCGCGCAAGTGCCCGGGTGATCTTGCGGGTGACGAAGGTTTCTCCTCGGATCGGTGATTCGTGGTTGAAGAGAATGCCGTTACAAGCGTACATCCCATAGGCTTCTCGATAGTTCACAGTGATCCAGTAGGCGTAGAGCTTCGCTACAGCATAGGGCGAACGCGGGTAGAAGGGCGTATTCTCGTTTTGTGGTATCTCTTGGACCTTGCCATACAGTTCTGAGGTTGAAGCCTGGTAGAAGCGGGTCTTCTTCTCCAGCCCCAGGATGCGGATGGCTTCCAGCACTCGCAGGGTTCCGAGGGCATCGGAGTTGGCGGTGTATTCGGGCTCCTCGAAGGAGACGGCTACATGGCTCTGGGCGGCCAGGTTATAGATCTCGTCGGGCTGAACCTGCTGGATGATGCGCATGAGGCTGGAGGAATCGGTCATGTCGCCATGATGGAGGAAGAAGCGAACATTCTCTTCATGGGGATCACGGTACAGGTGATCGATGCGATCGGTGTTGAACAGGGAGGTTCGGCGCTTGATGCCGTGGACTTCGTAGCCCTTGTCCAACAGGAACTCGGCGAGATAGGCGCCATCCTGTCCGGTGATGCCCGTGATGAGTGCCTTTTTCATCCTCTCAACTCCTGTTGATGTTCCAGGAACCACTTATAGGTTTGTCGCAGTCCCTCTCTCAGATCGATACGGGC
>JALSYJ010000214.1 GCA_027071965.1 Robiginitomaculum sp.
ACTTTCATGCCAAATTAAAGAAACTGGTAAAAGAAAAGCCCGCAGATAAATCTCCGAGCTAATCTTGCCTTGCGGCGAAACCTAGCAGGACTCGAACTCGCGACCTCCACCTTGCGAAAGGGGTGCTCTATCCAACTGAGCTATAGGGCCATAATGCACCTACAACGTAGGTTATGGCAGCTATTCCCAAATAGCACCAATGGTTGGGTTTATCAAATACACATACGCCTAAATTTTACTGTCCCTTTAGTGATACTTGAGAAGCCCTGTAATAATACCAAAACAGCACTTTTTGATAATCAGATGACCCTTAAATGACCCTAAGAAGTACTGGCTGACCCTTTGGTTTAGGGGATAAATACCAATCATGCCCGCACCTGTCATAACTGCTATAATGCAAGGGTTGGGGCAAAGCCCCCGAAACATAAGCTCTTTGACAGGTAAATATTTTTCTCAAACCCGATAATTCCAAGGGTTTCGGACGATTTGAACTTTAACCGGAACCCGCAGATTATTGATATGGTTTACCGGATTTGTCTTATCTGTCCCGTGGAATAAGCAGCAGACATGTTTTGTCCGCAATAATAGGCCCTGTCCCAGGTTTCATCTGGTAGTTTTTCCTGCGGCATTTTGCAGGGGCTTAAAATGCTCGCCTCCAACCGGAAAGCTGACATTTACACCGGATAAATCATCTCCTATTGGTTCTGCTGCCCCGCCAAGACATTTTGCAAGAAATGACTCTGATAAGGTAAGCGCCGGGGCAATCAGCTTGTTTTCATACCATGCCTCAAAATCCCCTTCCAGCACCGCCAGTGTGACTTCGGTACCTTTGGCTTTTGCCTGTTCTGCATATTGCAGCGAATCAGGTAATGACACGCGCGGCATCCGGTTTGAGTGCAACATCAACAAGGAGGCATTGATTGTTCCTGTTTGATAGATGGGTGACAGGCTATCGGCCAGTGCCTGCGATGATTGTCTGCTAGTTTGGCCCAATAGCGCCCATACTCGTGAACCAGATTGGGATTTGCTGCGGCTTAGCCAGTCAAAAGTATTTGTTACATTTATTACCGCATCCAAAGTCACAGCACATGCAAACGGGTTATTGGTTTGAGCCAGAGCCTGCAAAACATTCAATCCGCCAAATCCTGTGCCAATGCTGGCGACATTATCTGAACCGGCCCATCCGGTAGCAATCGCCCAATTGGCGCTGTCAATCAAATCATTCGGGGCATGTTTCAGATACTGGCCCGTGCTTTGGTTATCATACTCCACTCCCATATTGCCGGCGCCTCTGGTATTAACCTCCAATACGGAATATCCTCTGGAGTTCATCCATTGAATCTGGGGATCATAGCTGTAGGTCATTCGTGATCCGGGCCATGGTTGCGGCAATACCACAAGCGGCCCTTTCTTTGGCTTGTCTGGATCGAGACCTGTTGCCGGTGACAGGTACCCTGTTAGAAAAAACCCGTCTCGTGCTGGAATCCTGACAACGATTGTTCGGCTTTTACCTGAGCTAAGGTCGTCGGGCGCAGTTTCAAAAAATGTGGAAATGTTCTGCCGATCACGCTCAAGCAACGAGTATTTACCGGGCTTATCTGGATGGCTAGAATATAAAACCATTCTCATCATATCCGATGTGCTGGCCAGAACCTGAAAATTAGGCCCTACCTCCCTGATCGCTAAATCCAGAACAGGCTGAAAATCTTGCGCAAGTGCAACCCATTTGGGAACGTCCATATTGTATGACCACGCCAAGGGCATGCCGGTTACCGGATGAAACACCACACGCTGCACCGAAAAACCGGCTGCCTCTCCCAATACTTTGATGCGTCCATTGACCAGGTTCAGTGAAGCAAACACGCTGTGTTCACGGCCTCGCTGATCCAGAAAATACAAAACCGTACCTGTCGGATCAATTCGCAAAGGGCGGGTGCCGCGCCGCTCATTCGCCTTGACGTGAAAAAAGGGCCGCATTTGTCCATCATCAAGCAATAATATCCAATCGGCGGTAGAGTTTGGATTTTCCTTTATACCAATGCGCGGATTAAGATCATCATCCGCCACCCATTTGGAAAAACCCGGGTTTCTGCGAATTAGTTGCCGCTTGCCGGTATTCAGATTGATCCGGTACAGATCACCCCAGTTTGGATCACGGTCATTGATCTCAACCAGTGCCGTATTTGGCCAGTTGCGAGAAACCTTTTGCAGGGAAATGTTTATCTGTTCCTGTTTGGGGCCAAGTGGCACTATCTCCCCGGAATAGATATTCAATGAAAACGTTTTGTGGTTGTGTTTGTTTTTGGCATGGGTGGTAAATAAAATAAATGCTGAATTAGGGCTCCATTCATGAACCGCAACACCTTGTGATACTCGCGTAAACTGCCGGGCAGATGATGGATCACTGGCATTTGCAACAAACAGGTTTAAGGCACCATCAACATTGGAAAGCCATGAAACCTTTGCTCCATTTGGACTTATTCGACCCTGAAACTGCACCGGTGGCTGAAACAGGAGCTTGCGGGCCAGAACTGTGTCTTGCGCGGGTGGCGCAAGCTTGGCATCAATCTTGGAAACCGAAGCGGTCTTATCCTTACAAGCCGCCAGCAGCACCAGAACACCTGGCAAAAATATGGAAAGAAAAAAACCTGACTTAAAGCGCATGAGTTCTACAAAATCCGTTATCCGTCTAAACTATCATCTTCTTTGAACAAAACGTACTTAAAAACTGTTCATACATT
>JALSYJ010000215.1 GCA_027071965.1 Robiginitomaculum sp.
GCCTGAGATTCTGCGCGTTGAAGTGGCGGCCGCCGG
The DNA here is from genome assembly GCA_027071965.1 of Robiginitomaculum sp. Taxonomy (GTDB): domain Bacteria; phylum Pseudomonadota; class Alphaproteobacteria; order Caulobacterales; family Maricaulaceae; genus Robiginitomaculum_B. The sequence continues at coordinate 37 of JALSYJ010000215.1, forward strand.
ACATGGCAGCGAGATATTGCAGGTCGCGATCTGCCGGGGAATTGGGAGCAAGGCCAAAACCGACCGTAAGGTAGCGCACAGATGATTTGGGACGCACGGACTTTTTCCCCTTGCGCCGTTTGACTGATATGCGCTTAGTGCTAACCGGAGCCGGTCTGCTGTAAACACCAGCCGGGCGCGTACCCTGGCAGGTATCCATGCCATCGCTCAATAAAACAATGCTGCCTTCATCAACTCCAGTCGTTTCCAGATAGGACATTACTTCTTTTTCTGCTTGTAGTCGGGCGATATGCAGAGGCGTCGCTCCGCCGGTAGGGAAAGGGCGTTGCAACAACTGCCTGACCTGGTCCAGTTCCGGCGTGAATCCGAGTCGTGCCTGCAGGGCCATCGTCGGATTGCACGGGCCGCCGAAAGTTGAAATCGCTGCCACTGAAGTACTGCCACTCTGCTTATCATTATCTTCGAGCATCTGCAGTGCTTGCAGGGCTGCCGTATGCGCCTGCTGTATTTTGCCGCCTCCCATGCTGCCGGAGGTGTCCAGGAGAAACAGGACGGGGGTCGGTTTTTTGCCAAATGTGAGTTTGTGGTTTTTGTCTGGCCCGGGGATATAATCTTTCGACCACCCATAGCTATTTCTACCCAGGTAAGTCGCTTTAGCAACAGACGCCGGAGTGGAATCGAGATCATCTCCTAAAGGGGCGCGGCCGGCCAAGTGGTTTTGGATATCTTTAGCACTAATTGTTAGTTCCAGGCTGATGGTCGTGGAATCAGAGGGAATGACAATCTCACCTGTGGGATCAAAAGTCACAATCCAAATCGAATCCTCGGGCACGATTGTGTTTTTGGTTTTGGGTTCGGTTTTTATTTTGTCAAATGGAAAGCCCTCAAGGGCTACCGTAACGCCCTTTACGATCTCTGAAAAGGTGATTTCAAGGGTGATTTCTGATGTAGTGTCTAAGGGGAGGGATTCATTGTTTGGCGACGGCTCTCTTAAAAATTTACTTTTTTTTGCAGGAATCCTAATTGGTGATCCTCTTCGGTTCTTGGGCCATGTAACTTTAGGCTTGGCTTTGATTATCCATTCATTCTTGTATTTTATTTCGTTATTCTGTGTTGCAGAGACCTTCTTCACATACGGTGGCGCGTTAACAATATCATGGAAATGCATGTAAAGGCCTGCGATATATCGGACTGCGAGGGGCCAGAGATCACGTGCATAGAAGTAGGCCAAGGGTTTGTTCGTATTTGGCTCACCCTTATACACCGCAGGAATTGCGTGCTCGATATCCTCAATATAAAATTGATACTGCTTATCAGTAGCGGGGCGGCGAGTTCCGGTTTCGGTGAGAGTATCATAAAACTCTCCAACATCTTCCAAATAAGACTGATCAGATTCATGTTTGGCGGAGAATGTACCACCACCGTCATCGTTATCCTCGCGTAAGTAGGCGATAATGTTTGTGTTGCCACTAACTTTGTTTCGAATTACCCAGCCATTCACTCTAGTAGCAGTGCTACTCTTTATGATGGGTTCATAACTCACATCAAACATATCAGCAAGTTCGCCGATCGCGCCGTTTCCTCGGCCAGGGACTTTACGCAATTGCGCTGAAAAGCTACTTTTACGATATGAACGACGTGCCAGCGATTCAATGAAATCATCAAGATTGAAATATCCAGGCTGTTTACTAGGGATAGCTTTGTTCGGTAGACCCATGACTTTAAACGGTCCGTTCTTGGCTGCGTAACGTTCCCATTCCATTTGGTTTATTGTTGTGAATGGCATTCCAGAGACTAATTGATAATCATGAATATGAGGTTCCAAGTGAACATGATCTGGTTGCGACATATCTCCTAATAAATGTGCTACATGTCCCAATTTTCTATACGCATCACTAATTGCCAATCCATCATCATCATAACTGGTGATTGCTCCATACCATGTAAGTTGGTTTTTACTAAAATAGGCCCATTTAAGTGCACTTCTAGCCGCCAAACCTCCTTCTTTAGAGTGCGGATGAAAAAAATGGTTTCTAGGTCTGGAGCCTTCATCTTCTGCATAACCGCCCACTTCTAATTGAATTATGTGTTGATATATCTCATTATATATATTACGGCTATCTATGCGTCTCACTAATTCAGCAGCGTGCATATTTAGCTTTTGATGCACCACTTGTTCATGTGGCAAAAAAGGTGGCATTGGGGTAAACCCAAATGACACCAGCATCAAAGCAACAATCAAAACAAAAGCGGATTTTCTTTTCATGCTATTCTTTCCGAGAACGATACGGTAATAGTGGATTGCACGGTTCAAAAAGGCGTATTCACATCCATATCTCAATCATCCGACAGTGCAGACAAGACGATCCACCCACCAAAAATGAACAATATGCTACCCACAATCCAATACGATATAGGGACAGCGGTCCAATTAAAACCTTCAGGGCTATGTCCACCAACATAAATGATACCCACCCCTAATAAGGAAATGACAGTTCCAGAAATCTTCGGCACAAGGCCCATTCCGAAAAAAATGGCTCCCCAGAGGAACAGCCCATAAGGTATTCCCTGTTCACCGAAATACCAGGTTATTGCACCTGCGGCAAGGCATAGTAAGCCAATGCTCAGTAAGCAGGAGCCACCAGCAGATGATGCCGTCCTTGCCGGAGCTTGTGAGGACACAGCCGTCTGCTGCTTAACCCAAT